>JAIDTS010000278.1 GCA_029060585.1 Muribaculaceae bacterium | reverse complement strand
TGCAAAGTTAATCGGAATTTTCCATTATTCCAAATTTTTCAGCATTTTAGTTTGCTTTTTTATGTCTTTTGCCACCGAATCCTCATTATTAGGGCCTATTACCCGCCCCGCCGCAAGCCTGGCTTCCTCCACGGCATTCTCCACTACGACCGCATCGTCGGCTATCTTGAGAATCGGCAGATCGTTGACATTATCTCCGTATGCCACTATCCTGTCGGCTCCTACCATCTCGGCAAGCCGGCGAACGGCATTCGCCTTTGAGGCCTCCGGGCCGAACACTTCCATAAGGGCTATCTCATCGCCATACATGTCATGATAGAACACAGCGCGAAGGTCGCCGGAATACTTTATCTCATCATAGACGGGCTCAACCTCAGAGGTAGGACGCATACAGTAGAAAAGAAGCACTCTGTCAAGCCTTTCAGGCAACACGGCATCATCTCTATCGAGGATATGGAATTTCTTATAGGGAGTATGAAGACGCTCCTCCATGAATCCGCGTTCGAGGTCGCTCATTTCGCCCAGATGATAGATGTGGATCAGATTGTCGTCGCCAAGTATGTAGACAAAAGAGCTCAGGCCATGCTTCCTATACAACTCCACAAGCCTGCGCGCTGTCTCCGCACTATGGAAAGAAGCATGGATATAACGGTTGCTCCCTCGATCCCAGATGGCGGCTCCCGTCATCACGACAAACGGGAGCGGACTCTCTATATCATCGAGAAGGGGACCGACAGTGGCGGGAGTGCGTGCGGTAGCTACGCTGAACATCGCCCCATCAGAGACGGCCTCATTGATCAGCCGGACACTCTCCGGACTCACCTTACGGTCAGGCCCGAGAAGCGTGCCGTCAAGATCGGATACAAACAGAGTGGACATGGCTTACCTTTCCTTGCGAATCTCGATTATCTCGGCATCGCTGACCTGCGACTCTACTACATAGCGTTCAGTATTGCCGTCTGATGCTATGTTTTCCTCCGATGAATATGAACGTATCTCGGTAAACTCCACGTCGACCGCATATTCCTTCGGAATCAGCGGGCCTGCGGAATAGTCACGGCCACGACGCTGACCACCGTAGGCTCCCTGCGAATAGCCACCGGAAGAATATCCCCGGGAATTCGAATAAGACTGCCGCTGCTGCGAGCGGGATTTAGTCCTGTCGCGCGGAGGCATTCCCATCTGACGGCGCACGTAGTCTTCCGTACGGTTCTGTGCCCAACGGAAGAAATATGGCTTTAGCCACCTCCATAGGAGCGGCACGCCAATGAATATCAATATAAGTATCAGCAATCCGGACATTGCAATAGGAGTTTAATGGGTTGAAGACGACTGTCGGCGGCCAAACAACAAAGACATGACGGCATAGAAGACTATGACCCAAAGCATGCCCCTCAACTGAAAGCAGGCCAGAAGGACCGCCGACCCTATTATCAACAAATAGCGCGCCAGATTGGATTTGAAGCCCCATGTCTTGAACTTCAACGACAGCATAGGCACTTCCGAAACCATCAGCCAGCAGACAAACAGCAATGCCGGGACAAGCACCCATGGCGACGCGAGCCAGTAGGCCCCGCCAAAGTAGCTCGCCACATAACCGATCCAGAAAACAGCGTTGGCGGGAACGGGCATTCCGAGGAAGCCCGTCGTCTGGCGCGTGTCTACATTGAATTTGGCAAGCCTTACTGCCGTCGCAACCGGAATTATCGCAGGAGAGAAGGCAAGCCAAAGCGGGACGTTGCCCCACAGATTGAACGCAATGAGAGCCGCCGGAGCCACTCCGAAGCTCACCTGGTCGGAAAGAGAGTCGAGATCCGCTCCTATGGGATGGCACTCCCGAAGCATCCGGGCAGCGAAACCATCGAAGAAATCAGCCACTGCCGCAAGAACGATGAAGAGCGAGGCCCATTGCCACGAGAGAAGGCCCATATAATAAAGGCCGGGATGCGCCGCGATAAGGATCGCGATAGTGCCGCATAGCACGTTGAGGCATGTAATGCCGTTGGGTATGTTATGTCTTATTGTCTTAAGGATACTCATGGGTTATTTCTATATTTACATATGGATATACCCGCAAGGCTCACTGATTGTTCATTTGGGGAGCCGCTTTGTAGCCGGGGAGAGTAGCAAGCTGGGTCTGGTCGCCGACCACACGCTGGCCTATCCTAACAAGCGGAACGGCATCCACCGGAAGATAGATGTCTACCCTTGAGCCGAACTTGATGAAGCCGAGGTGCTCGTCGAATTCCGCTTCCTCTCCTACCCGGGCGTAAGTCACGATGCGGCGAGCCATAGCACCTGCTACCTGGCGCACCGTCACGCGATGGCCCTCCGGAGTTACGATTCCGATTGTAGACCTCTCGTTTTCAGTACTTGCCTTGGGAAGCCATGCGGAATAAAAGCGACCGGAGTGATGACGCACGTAAGTCACGCGTCCTTCCACCGGAAACCAGTTGGCATGGACATTCAAGGGCGACATGAAGACCGATATCTGAAGAGCCTCGCCCTTTATGAACTCACGCTCCATAGCGCGCTCGATAACGACCACACTTCCGTCGACGGAACTGACCACCATATCCTTCCTGGGCCCTCTATAGCGACGGGCCGGACAACGGAAGAAATTGAATACGAACGAATATACGAGCACCGACAGCGCAGACAGCACTGACGGAAGAATCCATGGCGGCAGGAAGAGCCACACCGGTATGTTAAGGGCCAGCAGCACTACCGCCAGCATTATGAGAATATTCGTCCCTTCTCGGTGAATCTTATATTTCAAGGCATGCGCATCACGCATCTGGCGTGATATGGTGCAAATTTATAAAAAATCCACCAAACAGGCAAATCTTTCGGTTTTTTTTGCTAATTTTGCGCACCGAACAGGAGTAAATGTTAAATTCATAACCCACAAAAAAGCGAAATTTACAAGTCATGCCCTCCGCCCTTATGCTCATCAACCCCATATCGGGGACCCGCGACAAGAACGGAATCTGCAATCTGACCTCCACACGCCTCAAGGGAGCCGGAATAGACCTCGACATAGTCAATACCCAATATAAGGGGCATGGTGCCGAGCTGGCTCGCAAGGCTGCCGAGGAGGGCATCGACATCGTGGTGGCGGCCGGAGGAGACGGCACGGTGAATGAGGTGGCATCAGCCCTGATGCATTCCGGCACCGCTCTCGGCATAATCCCTTGCGGTAGCGGCAATGGACTGGCGCGCTCCCTCGGACTGCCGATGGACTTCGACGCGGCTATCGACATCATCGCACAAAACCGTCCTACGGCGGTAGACTGCGGAGTGGCAGACGACCGACCGTTCTTCTGCACGTTCGGCATGGGATTCGATGCAGTCGTGACTGAGAAGTTCGCATCCGGCGAACGGCGCGGAAAGATGCAATACGTGCGCAGCGCGCTTCTTGAATACATCAATTTCACTCCAGACAGCTACGCTCTTGAAATAGACGGGGAGATATACACGGAGGAAGCCCTTCTAATTGCGGTTTGTAATACCCCTCAGTACGGCAACAACGCCTATATCGCGCCACGAGCGTCGCTGACAGACGGACTGCTGGATGTGACGGTGATTCGCAACGGCTCCATCATCCATCAGGCGATGGCAGGCATCGGCCTGCTGAGCGGACAGATAGACCGTAACCGCTATGTGGATACCTTCAAGGCAAAGAAGGTCAAAATCATCCGCCTTAAAGACGGCCCAGCCCAGATTGACGGCGAGCCCCTGAACTTAGGCCGCAAGGTGAGCATTCACTGCGAGCCTTCATGCCTTAAAGTGCTCGGCAACGGCACGGAACCGGAATTCCGACCCATCATCACGCCAGTGCAGGCCTTCTTCGCAGACATGATCTCCGACCTGCGATATCTGACACGGCAGTGAGAAACAAGTCTTGAGTCTTCAGTCTTGAGTTTTCGATTTTGAGTCTTCAGTCTGGAGTCTTCAGTCTTGTTGCTGTTGGCTTAGGCACTAAGTTGGGATTTGATGGATTCAGAAACGCAATTGACATTAATTCATTAATTAACAAGCCATAACCTCTCTCTCAAATATTCATTGATAAAAAAATATTAAAAAAGTTGCCAAAAAATTTGCACAATTCAAAAAAAGGCAGTAACTTTGCACTCGCAAACGGGGAATAACCCCGAAAAACAACCCACGATGGTGCCATAGCTCAGTTGGTAGAGCAAAGGACTGAAAATCCTTGTGTCCCCGGTTCGATTCCTGGTGGCACCACATAAGACCGCTAATTCTCAATGAGTTAGCGGTCTTTCTTTCACCCACACCCCACCAAGTCACCACATTAGTCACCACCACACCATAATTTGCTGAATTTTTCCCGACACTGGTTCTCAGAAGCCGTACTGAGAGATTTTAAGTCCGCTGGGCTTCGCTTCCTTAGGGCGAGTTGTCGGACTGGCGGAGAATACCGCCATCTTACACGGCTTGTCAAGCATTTCCGAGTCTTGATACCTGCTAATGATAGAGGAATTGGGGACGGCCAGAAAAGGATGGTCAAAACCTTTTAGATAGCCCAAAATATGCTTATAATCCCCCAAATCTATCTTATTTCACCTACTTTTGGGGGATTATAACGATATTTTCTCAAATATTTTTATTAATACCCCCATACTTATTTTGTAAGGAGTTTAATCTATCATTTATTCTATCGTTTAATCTATCACCATATCAATATTTGACAGATTAAGATATCTAAAGCACTATTTCCAAACATCTAAGAATTTCCAATTTTTAGGAAACCCCATTTCTTGCAAGTTCAAAGCAATACAGATCAACGATTCATAGCCAATCCTTCCATATCTCATGGATTTTTAGTAATTTTGCAGTTTAATTAGCGTTAATTTTTTTGATAATAAATAGGAAAACCCATCATAAGAATGAAATTAGAGACCCTGATTGCAGAATGCACAGCGTATGATTTTAAATTGATGTTAGAGGAAAGAAAACCCAAAAGTTGGCTTAAAAGCGTTAGTGCCTTTGCCAATGGTTTGGGAGGTTCCCTTTTCTTTGGCATTGACAATGATGGCGTAATCAAGGGGCTCGATGATGTACAGGGTGTTTGCGAAACCATCAGCAAGAAGATTCGTGACTACATGGATCCCTTGCCCGATGTTGAGATGATTCCACAACGAATAAATGACCTTGACACCCTGCAACTGAAAGTTTATGCCGGTCACTATACACCATATTATTATATCGGTGATGGACAGCATATTGCTTTTATTCGCGTTGGTGATGAAAGTGTACCTGCATCTCCTGAACAAATGGTTAGATTGGTATTGAAGGGCTCAAACAGAACGTTCGATTCTTTGAATACAGACTATAAATCAGAGGAGTCATCATTCACAATTTTAGCAAATACATTCAAAACGCGCACAAACCAAGAGTGGAATAAGAAATATCTTCTGTCATTTGGGCTTCTTGGGAGTAATGGATGTCTTACTAACGCAGGGGCACTATTTACCGATGACTGTCTACTAGCGCAATCTCGTTTATACTGTACACGGTGGGATGGACAGGAAAAGGACGATGCTATCAACGATGCAGAGTTCTCTGGGAATATCCTTCTATTGTTGCGTGAAGCGATGAACTTTGTGAAATCAAATACAAAGAGAGGTTGGGAAAAACTACCGAATGGTCGTAAAAACAAACCCGAATATGCTGAACGCGCTATTCTTGAAACAATGGTTAATCATCTTATCCATCGTGATTATACTGTAATGGGAGGCGAGGTGCATCTTGATATTTATGACAATCGCATTACCGTAACGTCGCCCGGTGGAATGTATAATGGTGCGCTTATTCAAGACCTGGATATAGCTGATGTTTCTTCCGAAAGACGCAATCCAATACTTGCTAATGTAATGGCTCAATTGGACTATATGGAAAAGCGAGGTAGTGGACTTTTGCGTATTCGTAAAGAGACAAAGGCTTTGGATGGATACAGAGATGAATTGCAACCTGTGTTTAAGTCCACTCCAACCCAATTTCAAACCACTATTTTTGCATCCTCCGAAATATCGCATGTCGGAGATAATGTCGGAGACATGTCGGAGACAAAACTAACTGAACGTCAACAGAAAATACTTAATCTTATACAAACGTCTCCGACAATAACCGGACGTCAACTGTCGGAGACTTTGTCGGTGAGTCAGCGTACCATTGAGCGAGACTTAGCTACTATGCAAAGTATTGGAGTATTAAGACATGAAGGAAAAGATAATGCAGGCCTTTGGGTAATTATG
>JAIDTS010000277.1 GCA_029060585.1 Muribaculaceae bacterium | reverse complement strand
GCCCTCCTTTCCTTAGAGTGTCGGCTATCATCCCGTTGCGCAAGGCGTAGAACTCCTTACGGATCAACGCGAGGATTCCTTCATATCCTGTCTTTTCCATTCGGTTGCAGTGTTGCTGACCTTTATTTGCCAAGGGCCGAGTAGTCTCGGCTAAGTCGAAGCATCTGTTCGGGATATGTCTCGGTGTAGGTGATTTTCACATCGATGATGTTGCCCTCGCTGTCGTATTCCGGAACGTAGACGGGATTGACGAAACCACGGTAGGGCGGTATGTCGAGTGTCGAGAAACGCTGGAGTACTTCCTTATGCAGCTTCGGATCTACCTTTACGGCATATTTCTGAATCAGATCGTTGCCGGCCTTATAGTCACCTGTCGATTTGATGCGTTGGATCTCTTTGAGAAGTTCGCCAAATAGGCGACGGAGTTCCTTGTAGTCGTTGATCTTCAGATAGGTCTTGCCATTTTTCTTGACGAGTTCGGCGGCCTTTGATTTCTTGGCATGGTCGAGCGTCCAGGCAGCGATGAGCTGTCGGTCGCGCATGTGCGCTTCCTCTATGTCATTGCCCGGTTCTATGCGGTTGAGCTGGGTCATCAGGCCGTTCATCATCTGTTGATAGTATTCTGCCTTGTAAGCCTCCGGATCTGAAAGAATGCCCAGCTCCACGAGCTTCGGGTCAGCGAGGTAATAGAGGGCGAAGAGGTCGGCCCTGGCCTCCTCAAGTGTCGATCCGTTCTCTTTGAGTGCATCCGGGTCAGTTCCGGGGGCAAGCTGTCCGGATGCGTGTCCGAGGCATTCATGCAGGTCGGTGTGTAGCATGTCTGTCTGATAGAGGTATTTGTCCATGAGTTCGAGTGTCGGCTTGTCGATGACGAACTCCTCTCTGAATCCGTTCCCCTTGCTTGCCTCGGCGTAGGCCTCGGTGATGTTCTCGATTGTGACCGACTTGCTGCCGTGCTGAGCACGGATCCAGTCAGCGTTGGGCAGGTTGATGCCTATTGCCGTCGCAGGATATGCGTCGCCTGCGAGCATGACCGCGTTGATTGCCTTAGCCGAGATTCCCTTTACATGGGGCTTACGGTATTGCGGGTCGATCGGGGCGTTGTCTTCAAACCACTGGGCGTTGTCCGATATGATTTTCGTCCGCTTCGTACTCTCACGGTTGCGGAAGTTGACATAGCTCTCCCAACTTCCAGTCATGCCCAGCGGATCATTGTAGCTCTCTATGAAACCATTGACGAAGTCTACGTCGGAATCAGTATCCTCTGCCCAGAGGATCGAATATTCATCGAATAGACGAAGGTCGCCAGTGATGTAATAGTCTATAAGTTTGGTGATGTAGGCTCTCTGGGCGTCGTTCTCTGCTACACCCTTGGCCTTGTCAAGCCAGTATATTATGTTTCTTATCGCTTCTCCGTAGAGTCCGTTGAGCGAATAGTGCTGCTCCACAACGTTGCCGTCCTTATCCTTGACGATTCTCGAGTTTAGTCCATACGAAATCGGAGTGGGATCGTTAGGCTTTTTCTTCTTGGCGAAGTAAGCCTCTACCTCCTCCTGGGTCACACCGTCATACATATTGACGCTCGAGTTGGCGATAACGTCGCCGGTCGAGTCAAGGCTAACCTTTTTCGGCATGTAAGTGGGGTCGAATATATACTTGGTGATTTCCGCTACTATCTCCTCGCGTTCCTGGTCGTCTTTCGCTCCTACGCAGTGCTTGCATAGTCCGCCAACCTGTTCAGCGAAGAAAGCTTCTGAGAACTCGGGACGGAACTTATCGTTGGAGTAGTGGTGGTGCGGGCCGTTGCCGAACCATACCTGTTTCAGGTATTTCTCGAAGCCTTTCCAGTCAGCCGATGAGCGGTCGCCGTCATATTTCTGATAGATCTTCTCCAGAATGCGGCGAAGCTGGAGATTGTGGGCACCGTTCTGGTCCCAGATGATGTCGCGGCCCCACTGCGCGGCTTCCGAAAGATAGTAGAGCATCTCCTTCTGCTGAAGGGTAAGCTGGTCGAATCCGGGCACTTCGTAGCGAAGCACCTCGATATCGGCGAATCGGTCGACCTTATAGTCGAAATTCGGATTTTCCTTTGCCATTGCTGTAATCGACCCGAGGAGCAGCGCCCCGCAGGCCATGTAAGTCTTAAAGTCGTTCATTATGTATTGCGTTTGTTAAAGTCTTTAAGGACCTTAAGGACCTTAAGGACATTCTCAATTCAGAAACTATTCCACGTAGAGCACCAGTCCCTTCAGGTATTCACCCTCGGGATGAGAGATGTCGATTGGATGGTCGGCCGGCTGGGTGAGTTGATGGAGGATTCGCACCTTCCTTCCTGACTTTGCCGCCGCACTGAAGACCGCGAGCCGGAAGGCCTCTCGGCTTACGACCTGAGAGCATGAGAAAGTGAAGAGCACTCCTCCAGGCTTGATCTTCTCGAATGCCTTCGTGTTGAGTTTACGATAGCCTATAAGTCCGTTCTTGAGCGCTGAGCGGTGCTTTGCGAATGCCGGTGGATCGAGGATGATGAGGTCATACTCCTTGTCGGGCATGTCGTTGAGAAACTTGAAGGCGTCTACCGCACAGGTCTTGTGTCGCGGGTCGCCGGGGAAGTTCAGCTCGATGTTCGCGTCGGTCAGGGCCGCGGCCTTAGCCGAGGAGTCGACCGAAACTACGCTTTCCGCTCCTCCGCGCATGGCGTAGACGGAGAATCCTCCTGTGTAGCAGAACATGTTGAGCACCTTGCGTCCTTTGGCGAATTTCTCGAGGAGAGCCCGGTTTTCACGTTGGTCTACGAAGAAACCGGTCTTCTGTCCGCGCAGCCAGTCAATGTTGAACTGCAGCCCGTTTTCAGTGGCTATGTTTCCGTCGTATCCCCCGACCAGGTATTCATTCTCAGGGTCGAGGTTTGCCTTGTAGGGAAGTGTTGTCTCGCTTTTGTAGTAGACGTTTCTGATTCTTGCGTCCGGAATGGCTATGAGGGCCTCTGCAATGCGTCGCCGCTCGAAATGCATGCCGGGACTGTGGGCCTGGATCACTGCGGTGTCGCCGTATATGTCTATGACGAGGCCCGGAAGGAAATCTCCCTCCCCGTGCACGAGACGGAAACAATCGTTGTCCGGGCGGATGAGTCCCAGAGTCTGACGGAGGCGGAATGCCGCCTCAAGGCGTCGGTGGAAGAAGTCGTCTGGAAGGGTGTCTGTGTTGAACTCGAGTATGCGCACCGCTATCGAGCCGATCTGATAGTGCCCGATACCGAGTGTCCTGCCGTCCGCTCCTTTCACAATGGCAAGATCCCCTTCCTCAAGATCTTCGGGCAGACGGGCTATAGCGCCTGAAAACACCCAGGGATGATGGCGAAGGATGCTTTCCTCCTTTCCCTTCTTTAAAATTATCTCTTTCATCGTTCGATGTCGTTTATACAATCATGGTAGGGACGCACTGTTCGTGCGTCCGTCCCTTTACTTGAAGAAGAATCTCACTATGTCCATGCCGTTGGCGTAGATGAGCAGGGCTAAAAGAAGGCCCATACCGATCATCTGTGCGTGTTCCATAAATTTCTCCGATGGCTTGCGACGGAAGATCACTTCATAGAGAAGGAATAGCACGTGTCCGCCATCAAGAGCAGGGATGGGCAGGATATTCATGAAGGCCAGGGCCACCGAGAGGAAGGCCGCGATGTTCCAGAATGCTATCCAGTCCCACGACTCAGGGAAAATGCTGCCGATCGCTCCGAATCCGCCTACCGACTTTGCCCCCTCTTTGGTGAAGACGAGCTTCATGCTCTTGGCGTAGCTGGTGAGGCGGTCTACTCCCATTTCTATGCCGCGCGGGATGGATGTGAAGATATTGTATTTCTTCTCCTTGACATTGAAAAAGGCCGAAGGGTCTATTTCAAGCCCAACTCCCATCTTGGAGTTTTCCGACAGTATAACCGGAAGGTTGAGCGTGTCGCTCGTAATCTCATGGGGACGCACTACGGTGACTCTCACGGTGTCGTTTTCGTGTCCGGGGAGAGCGGCGAGAAATTCAGAGAGCGAGCGGGTAGGCGTGCCGTTGATAGCGATGATCTCGTCCCCCTCATTGATTCCAGCTTTCGCAGCTCCTTCGCCGGGCATCACCTGGGTGATGCGTGTCGGAATGCGGTAGGTGAAGAAGTTGATCTGTGCGCTGTCGCTCTTCATCTCCTTGTCGAGAGCGAATATGAAGTTGTCGGGAATAGTGATGTCTACTACCTTTCCGTCGCGAAGTACCGATACTTCCTTCGCCTGCATCATCTTCAGCCTGTCTTCCGAGGGTAGACGGTCCAGGGGAGCGCCGTCGGCCTCGATAGGAATGTCTCCGTCGCGGAATCCGGCTTCCTTGGCTGCCTGCGAGAACTCGAGTCCCATCTGGGCGTCGGTAAGCGCCACGTATTTCTCACCCGTAGCATAGACTATGCCTGCGTAGATGAGGATAGCGAGAAGGAAATTGAAAAGTACACCCGCTATCATGACGAGAAGACGCTGCCACGCCGGCTTGCTCCGGAATTCATATGGCTTTGGCGGCTGCTTCATTTGTTCGGTATCCATCGATTCGTCGATCATGCCCGATATCTTGCAGTAGCCGCCGAGCGGAATCCAGCCGATTCCATATTCCGTGTCGCTCCAGAATTTCGATTTCT
Organism: Muribaculaceae bacterium; assembly: GCA_029060585.1. The sequence goes on along the minus strand of JAIDTS010000277.1, from coordinate 163 downwards.
TTCCGTGTCCTTCCGTAGAACACTTCTTGTTTTCGCACTCTACGCAGACTGGCTCCTTCGAGATGTCTTTCTGCTTTCCGAGGCCGCCGATGTATTTACCCGGTTTCCACTTGAAGAGTTCTTTCCAAGGATCGAAGAAAATGTAGAATTTCTCCACCCTTAT
>JAIDTS010000276.1 GCA_029060585.1 Muribaculaceae bacterium | reverse complement strand
ACAATCATGACCAACGACTCCGTGGCAATACACGTATGCAACGAAGGCATCAACCGCTTCAGTCAGGATGACTCATACTTCATGACATCTCCGAAATTCAACTGCGACATAAACTCACCATACGACTGGCTCAACAACAGGATCTTCGTCTGCCGCCCGGTAGACTTCGCACCCTCCGCCATCACCCTAAGGGTATGGATGGCAGAATAAAAGAACATGACAATGAAGATACGGGAAGGATTCTCAGGACAACGCTCAGTAGTGGTGCCGCAGCTTATTCTCGACCTGGCCTCTACGGACGAGATGCTATCCGTGCTTTACATCACTGCTATGGGATATTATCCAAAGGCGGAAAATCATTTCCGAAAACGGGAAACAGCAATCGAAGACTTCATCCTCATATATTGTGTGGACGGTGAAGGATGGTTTGAACTATCGGGAGAGCATCACAAGGTGCCTTCCAACTCATACTTTATCCTACCAGCCGGCTCCGGACACGCGTATGGAGCTGATGCCAGACATCCGTGGACAATATACTGGTGTCACTTTCAAGGCATACTCGCTCCCTACTACGCGTTCCTTCCAGCCAAAGTGTGCAAAATTCCTCCTACGACAAATTCCAGAATAAGAGAAAGGAACGATCTTTTCGAGGAGATTTTCGCATCTCTTGACAGAGCGCTTACGGCAGACAGCGTAAGATACGCATCGGCGCTTCTGCATCATTATCTCGCAACACTGAAATATCTACCTGAATACAGAGGCGGCATGGGATGCGGAGAGCAGGATGACATCATTGACGCGACTATTCATTTTCTTGATGAAAACATAGAAAAAGCCCTGAGCCTACAAGAGATAGCAGACTACTCGGGGCTTTCGGCGTCATATCTTTCAGCCGTATTCAAGAAGCGCACCGGACATGCACCGCTCACCTATTTCAACCATCTAAAAATCAGACATGCCTGTCGCCTACTTACAGACTCAGACATGAAGATCAATACGATATGCCATAAAGTAGGCATCACCGATCCGTATTATTTCTCACGCCTCTTCTCTAAAGAAATAGGCATGAGTCCGACTGAATATCGCCGGCGAGCGGAAATCTAAGGCCTCTTTTTTTGAGACGGGAACTAAAAAGATGTGAGACATCAGTCGCACATCTTCATACCTTTAAACTGACCGATGTGATTGAAATTCAACTCCACATCATCGGAAAGACCTACCTCGTATCTGGAAGGAGTCTTTTTTATCCTGACAATTTTGACATCCTCAAAATTCTTAGCAACATATTTCCGGATAGCCTTTGGAATAATGTCGGCCGGCACTTCCCTGCCCTTGCAGTCGATAGATGTCCACTTTCCGGAGTTATTGAACTCAATCTTTGTCCCATTGACAAGCTTGACATCAAAGTCTGTCTTCTTCAGGAGGTGCCTATCGGTCTTTATCATACCGACCTTTGCCTTGGGAAAATATGTAGACAAAAACTGCTGAGCAGCCTCAGGAAGGTCCTTACGGTCGATTGAATATTTGTCGAATGCGTAGCCAGACATAACGGTGAGTGTCAAGGCAAGAATCATCAATATAAATTTCTTCATGTCTAATTATTTGTGTGTTTCTTAAGAGTAGAACGAATGTGTGTTTTCTAAAACTAGAACAAAATAGGGATATAATGGTTTGAGAGGAGACGAAATTTGGATGTAGTGCAAATTTGATTGTTGAATTGTAGCGTAATGTCAGAATTATTTATTAATTTTGGAGTCGTAATTATTGACTCAACTTTCGCAAGCTCTAAAAATCTCACGCAGAGGGCGCAGAGGGGCAAAGAACGCTAATGA
>JAIDTS010000275.1 GCA_029060585.1 Muribaculaceae bacterium | reverse complement strand
GTAGAGATGGCCGGAAGCTATCTTTCACTGAAGGCTAAACTGGCCGGGAATGATGAATTCAATATCATATTGAATAAGGCTCGGTAAGACTCTTCAGTTTCAAAAATATTTTGTCCCGGATTCTCTGCTTTAGCTGAGGGTCCGGCACTTTTTTATTTGAAAATTATCGGGAAATTCGGTAATTTTGCGGTATGGAAAAAGAATTCAAGTTGATGGTGGCGCCATTGCAGGGATTGACGGAAGCGGCCTGGAGAAGCGGACATATGCAGCTTTTCGGAGCAATGCAGGGCGATGTGGAGTATTTCACGCCGTTTATCCGTGTAGAGAAGGGTGAGGTTCGTCCCAGGGATCTTCGTGATTTCACGTCGGAGCTAAACCGGGGTATGAATCTTACTCCTCAGATCATCTTCAGGGATGCGGAGGAGTGGCGTCTTCTTGTCGATACTCTTGCGGAGGCAGGCGCCAAACGAATAGATATGAATATGGGTTGTCCATTCCCTCCTCAGGTGAAGAAGGGGAGGGGAGCTGGTATGATTGAGCATCCTGACATTGTGGCGGATGTCGCCCGTGCCATGGAGGAGTATGCCGGTTTCATCGAGTTTTCCGTCAAGATGCGTCTGGGGGTCAATAAGCCTTCCGAGAGTCTTGAGCTGGTGGATATCCTAAACGCGATGCCATTGAGACATATTACTGTTCATCCGCGCACCGCCTCGCAGCAGTATAAGGGTGATCTGCTTGAGGACGATGTGAAGTCGTTGACGTCGAGACTGGGTCATCCTGTGATATTCAACGGAGAGGTCACCTCGGTATCGGATATAAAAGTTCTGTCAGAAAAATATGCCGGCGTCATGGTGGGCAGGGGACTCTTGAGACGCCCGTCGCTCTTCGCGGAATACCATGGAGGGGTGGAGATGACGGTTGCCGAGCAGGAGGCGAACTGGCTGGAGCTCATAAAGGAAACAGCCTCCGTGTTGGAACAGAGGCTGTGCGGGGAGACTCAGCTCAGGGACAAGCTGAAGCCTTACTGGGAATATGCACCCGTCTTGATGGACCGAAAGACCGTCAAGCTCGGAAGAAAGAGCGGTATTACCTGGCGGAAATGAATTTTGCGGGTTCTGCATCCTTCTCCAGAGTCTCTATGATGTCACCGCGGGAGAAGCGGAACGGCTGCACGAAAAATTCCGGGACATTGTATGATTTCATGAACTCCGAGTAATGACGCGGATTTTCCTGGGGCATGATGAACGCCTTCGAGTCAACTCCATCCTTGCCGATATAGGCGATATATGGATGTGTGTACTGTCCGTCTTCCCGGCGTGAGCTGAATACAATCCATCTTGAATTGGACGACCATGAATGGTAGCTTTCCGAGTCATCGCTGTTGGCGTTGGCAAGCGGACGCTCCTCTCCGGAAGCGAGATCCATCACGTAGAGGTCGCTTCCCTTATGGGGGAGATGGAATGTGCCGAATGGCGCCATGCAGTAGAGCAGCATCTTTCCATCGGGAGAAACGCGTGGATGCAGGGCGCTCTTGAGCCGGGAAGAGGCATCGACCACAGTGTCGGGAGCTGAGAACGTGCCTGTCTCAGGATTAAAACGGCGTCTCAATATGTCATAACGCATATCCTGATAGTGGTTTTTCTGAGTCTCTGCCGTCACCCCTTCCGGATAGCGCGCAGCGGCATAGAAGAGCGACTTCCCATCGGGATGCCATCCGGGATACGTCTCGAGCAGGTTGGTGTCGCTGGCCACGTTCCTGACGGTGTTGTTCCTTATGTCGTAAAGAATAATGTCAGACCTCAGGTCGAATACCTCGGGACGGGTGTCGCTGAATGAGAAAAACATCTGGCGCGTCTCATTCGTGGAGTAAGCGATGTAGTCGTGGGTCGGATGCCAGGCAGTGTAGACGCCAGACGTCAGCGTACTGTCGCTTTTCATGCTTACCTTCCTGATCGAGTCTCCGGCCATGATCAGCGTTCCGCCCTTGTTCTGGCGCACGTGGATCTGCGAGGCACCGTCGCTGTAGTTGTTGCGGGGCACATGGCAGTTGATGCAGAATTGGCGTCCGGACGTGGTGTGGGTGGCATTGTTGAACACTACGGTCTCATCCCATGAAGAGAGATCGCGCTGGCAAATGCTCAGCGAGCCATACTGGGTGTAGAGAGGCTCTATGAGTCGATAGCTCACATAAGGGTCGATCTTCTCCTCGGCGACTTTGTTGGAAAAACAATATCTGTTCCATTTCCCGGAAGTGTCCTTCACGTAGATTTCGAACTCAAGATCCTTCCCTTTGGCGTCGTCAAGCATCGAACGCCACTCCTTCAGGTCCCAGCGGGCAGTCTTGCCATCCACTACCATCTCCTTCCCTGAGGGGGAGACAACTCTCGAAATATATTCCTCTCCCGGCACCTCGATCTCGAAATTCAGAGGGGCTATGTTGGGAGGAATCACAAGTGCTGTATAATCAGGATATATATCTGGTGCGCCTGTCATATCCACGACGTTTTCCGTGGGGACATGGGGTCGGCTGCAGCCCAGAAGACAACAGCCGGTAATGATAAAATAAATGATTCGTTTCATTTCGTTTAGTATAATTGCATTATTCCCCTCTCATTATTTCCTCGGCTCGCAGAGTGATAAGAGTGTCATAGTCGGGGAAAGAAGAAATCAGGGATGGATCGTCGATATAACGCTGAACCTCCTCGGCCCATTTCTTATGGAACATGGTGGCCATAAGCTGACGGTTGAATTTCCGGGCAAACTCCAGATCTCCGTTCATAAGGGCGTTGAGCACGATATATTTGATAAAGTAGACCTTACTTCCATACTGCACGTTATGTTCCGTAGCCCATCTGTGGCTCTGGTTGAAGCGTCCGATATGATGGTTGACTGGGACATCGACAAATGCCGTGATAGAAAAGTCCTCGTCATGCCTGTAGTCGGTGCCTTGTGTAGTCATGTTCCCGACCGGACGTCGCTCCAAACCGCAATAGGTACGGGCGAGATTGTCGAGGACGCACATAGTATAGTTGGGAGACTCTTTGGTAAGCGACATAATGTGGACCACCTTACGCCAGTTGTGATCTTCTATCGCCTGAGTCATAAGCACGGAAGCACGCAGCTGCTCTGTCTTCTGCTCGTCGGCCTTGAGGCATAGGGGAACCGCCACAAGGAATAGGAAGATGGATAGGCCGAACTCCAAGCGGGAGGAGGTGAACTTCCTGACCTCCGCAATAAACGCATCGGTCACGACGAAAAGGATGAGCATTGCGGCCGCAATCGCTAATGGAATCCAGAGATAGATGTCGAAATCATTGAAGGTCAGTTCCGGCAGTCCTTTAAGGTAAAGGAAATCATTGTCTACTGTCGTGCCGGGACAATACCTATAATAAATGCGGGGCACGACGAATGTCAGGAGCAGGGAACATGCCGCCACTATAGCCGGCATAGTCATCTTCTTTTTCCAGGACTTGACCGCAAGGGCGATAATGCACATGACGGCTGCAAGAATCGCGAAGAAGCCCGCGACCGGATAAAGGAGAGGGAGGATAACGGCGATCGCCGTCTGCCCCCATATTACCCCTTCCGCTTTTCGGAAGAGCCAAAAAGCAGTGAGTGTGAATGTGAAACCCAGAGTGTTGTAGAACACATATCCCTGTGCCTCAAATGAAAGACAGGCCTCGTCGAGCTGGAGCACGGAGGCGAGCAGACAGAACGGCAGGAGGAAGCAGAGAGGGAAAAGGCTTCCAGAAAAACGGAACGCGCTTCTGGCAATCCATACGCACAGGATCCAGATCAGTATCAGGACAGAGGCTCCGAGAGCTGGATAGAAGAGAAGCTGTGTAAGATAAGTGCCTACAAAACGGAATATTCCACCGGGATAGTGCAGGAAAGCGTGCAGACTGGCAACTCCGGGTTCGAAAAGAGACATCTCGTCATACCATCGAAGCATGAAGCCGTTTTTAATCGCCAGGATCCATAAGGCAAATATTATGAATATTGCGTGAAGGGCAATAGCAGGTAAGATTCGTTTCATTATGCAAAGATAGTAAAAATATTTCAGATATGCAAAATGGTCGTGTAAGCCATAACATAGAATTCAAGCCGGCAAAAAAAGATCCACCTCATGGGTGGATCCTTGAAAGTTATGGATTTTAGTATATATGATCAGCTGTGGAGAAGCTGGTTGACACGAGCCTGAACGAGCTCATAGTCTGCACCCAGTTTCTGCGCACGGCCGGGATTGTTGCCGTAGTCGCCATGGATAACTTCAAGCGCCTCCTTCTCAATGCGGTCCATGTCTGCTTTTGACATTGATGCTGCGTCTGTAGCCTTAGGTGTTGCTAAGATTGTTTTTGCTGCAAGCTTCGCGGGGGCTGCCGCCACTTTGGCAGTCGCATTTGCCGGATTGGTGGGCTCGATGCCTATTACGGTAATAGACTTTAAGATCACCGGTTTATCGCCGAACAGAGAAGGATCCGACGCATATTTGGCATTTGTTTTCGCTACCTCTCCGGGAGAGGAGATATAAGCTTTCTGCATCTCTGATCTCGCATGGTAAGGCTTATCGGGAGATGGAGTCGGGCTCAAGTCGAATGCCGCGGCAATCACTACCGCCAGAGCGAAGAGTCCTACGATGCCGGCGAGCCAGGCGGCTCCTTTCATCGCACGGTCGCCAAGGCGTTCGCCCTCTGTTTCCGGGCCGTTGTCAAACATCTCGGCCTGAAGATCGGTATTAAAGTCTCTGTCGTAAAATTCTTTATCCGTAGGCAATGGATTGCTGGAGGATGGGTTGCCGTTTAGTGTTTTCATAGTATGGATTGTGTTAAGGTGAAACTTTGTATGCTAAACGGCTGAAGGCGGAGTGGGGTTTTGGCGAATTCCTCTTTTTATGTATTATTAAGGAATTCATTACAAAAATATTACGGCCGGGAATCATTCCCGGCCGTAATTGAAAGAGTATATCGTCATCATGCTTACTTCATGAAGTCTGCGAGGCGGGTGAAGAAGGATGGGTCTTCACCCGTGGTGAGATCTACGAATTTACCTTCGGGGTTGATGATGGCTTTTGTCGGGAAGCCAGTGATGTTGTATGCCTCATAGAGGGCACGGTCGTTGCCGTTGTAGACGTTGATCCATGGAAGCTCGTGCTTCTTTACGCCTTCACGCCAGTCTTCCTCCGACTCGTTGCAGTCGATACCTATCACAACAAGCTTATCGCCATATTTATTATAAGCCTCCTTAAGGGCAGGGAATCCCTTGACACACCATCCGCACCAGCTGCCCCAGAAATCGAGCACCACCCATTTGCCGCGGAAGTCGGAAAGGCTTACCATCTTGCCGGCAAGGTCGGGCAGCGTAAAGCCCGGGGCCTCGATCTTGCCTGATGCTACCTCAGCCTTGCGGGCCTCCTCGGCCTCACGCTCCTTTACCATCTCTTCCACCTGGGTATTGTAGAGCTCAGCGAAGGGCATTAGGATGGATTTCTTAGCCTCTGGAGTCAGGTTGGTGTAGATGGCCTTGAAATCATCACCGCTCAAATCCTGAATTACGTAAGGTATGGCCGGACTTTTCGGATTGTCGGCTACGAATTTCTTGATGGCATTGTCGTATCGGTCTCTTATTTCCTTCACCTGCTCTTCCGTCACATCCGGATTCTTAGTCACAAGATCCATATATTCCTGCTGAATGCCTTGGGTGACTGTGGTGATAGCCATGATGTCTTCCATAAGCTTTGTTCCCTTCACGTCATAGTCAAGAGGATCGAAGCTAACGATCTTTATATCAAGTGATTCATCTGGAGATGCATAAAACTCGGGCTGCATCCTCGCCATCACGGGAGGCTCTATGCTGTATCTTGCGGCCCCGGCCTTGTCAAGCTTCAAAGTGGCAGTGCCATTCTTTACTTCAAGCGTGTCGTATATCACCTTTAGGTCTTCCGCCTGCTTGGCGTTGAAGATGTTGTCGATGGTCATGTGGCTGACAACAATGGTCTTTTCAGTGCAGTCGGAGGGAAGCTGGATAGTCACGGTTCCCTTGTCGCCGGAGCAGGATGCCAGAAGAAGGCCCGTCGCTGCGAGTAGAATTAGTTTTTTCATTTGGTTGTAATATTGGAGTTTATAAAGAATTAACAAAGTTTTTGGAAGATATGTTTATATAGAAGGCAAAATTGACGTTTTTCAATGGTGGAGGCGGTCGATGGAGCATATGA
>JAIDTS010000274.1 GCA_029060585.1 Muribaculaceae bacterium | reverse complement strand
AGAGTTCTTTCCTCGTGCTACTCCTACCACGAGTTTGGCATAGCCACGGTCGCTGATGAAGATTCTCAGAGGAATTAGGGTGAAACCGGGATCGGATATTGCCTTTTCTATCTTTGCTATCTCTTTTTTGGAAAGAAGCAGTTTGCGGTCGCGGCGGGCTGCATGGTTGTTGTAGCTCCCGTAGAAATATTCCGATATGTTCATGCCTTTCACCCAAACCTCTCCGCGATCTATCACGCAATAGGAATCCGTGAGGGATGCCTTCCCCGCACGTATCGACTTGATCTCCGTACCGGTCAGCACGAGTCCCGCCGTGTAAGTATCGCCGATTTCGTAGTCAAACGAAGCTCGCCTGTTCTTGATATTTATATTTTTAGCTTCCATCATTTCAAATAATTAATAATTTATCATTAGCGTTCTTTGCCCCTCTGCGCCGTGCCATTGAACTTCCTTCAACTCACTGGTATACAATATCCGCGTCAGCCGGCGAAGCCAGGCTCAGCCACGAATCAGCGTCGGCCAGGTCATCGACTTGATCCTCAAGACTGAAGCCTGAGAAAAAATCCGCGTTCCATCCGGCCACGTCAGCGCCCTCGGCAGGGCGAAGCCCGCAGCCGATCTGCGTTGAAGCCCCTCCTTTATTATCCTAAGCCTCAGATGCCGGTCGCCAGTTCACTTACCTAAAGAAGGCGCCCCAGTGCCCGGATGACGCTGCGTGAGATTTCTAGAGCTTGCGAAAGTTGAGTTATTAATTAGAATATCCGTTCGCAAACCCACATGAAGATATAGGGCATCAGGATTACTGTCACAACAATCGTCACCATGCATCGGTTGTGATATTGATCCGGCAACCGTAGAAATCTCATACCCTTCGTGATGATGAAGGCAGTCCATATCGGAAGAAACACTGTCAAGGTCTCAAGGATTGGTAGCACTTCCGCTGGAATAAGGAAAAGTGCAAGACTCGATAGGGCATACTGCACTAAAAGCTTGAAGTATGGAGTCTCCGTCTTGGATTTGGCTACCAAAGGAAAGAGCCATCGGCATACGACCTGCACCGCGAAATAGCTGAAGAAGAATGAGGCGAAGATTGAAGCCGCGCTGATAAGGGTTGCCGAGAGATTGAATTCCGGATGATAAAACCAGTCGGCAAACCGGCATACCGAAGCCAAGGCAACCAATGGATAGAAACAACCCGCCGCAGTCTGCTCTGGCTTCAGACGGCTCCGGCGCAAGTCTTTCCATCCTGCCGTTCCCTTCATAAGGATTCCTATAAGCAGGAAAAAAGCCACATGGCTCGACTTATTATGTTCGTCTCGATCATCAGGCTTTTTCGAAGCCGTTTCAGGATCCGAGACAAGATTCAGATCATCAGAAAGTGTATCACTCATTTCTAAAGTTTACATTAAAGTTGTTAGGTGGGGTGCGATCTCCGAGCGTGACCAAATCTCCAGCCC
>JAIDTS010000273.1 GCA_029060585.1 Muribaculaceae bacterium | reverse complement strand
TCTCAGCCTCAGCCTTAGCAGCCTTCTCACCCTTCTCAGTCCGTGTCTTTATCTCTTTTTCATCTTTGGCAGCATCGGTCTTTTCCGTCTCGATCCAACCTTGAAGTCCTTTTCCACTTCCTTCCTGATTGGACGAGGGCTTGAATATAGAGCAGCCGGAAGAACCGAGAAGCACAACAAGACCAAGGGCTGATATCAATACTGTGTTATTTCTAATCTTCATGTCATTTATTTTTTAAGGCATACCCGCTATGGGGCGGATTTGCAAAGTTAATAATATTATCTGTAATATGCAAGTATTATGTGGATTGTCAGTCTCCCCAATGCTTACGGAGGGGGAATCTGACAGGGCGCATCAGGAGCCGCAGAGAGGTAGAATAAGTGCAGTAGTTCCATATCCAGTTAAGGAGGACGGTAGCCTTAGTCCTGACTCCGAGAATGCTGATAAGATGGATCGCCATCCATAGAATCCATGCAAAAGTGCCTGAGAATGTCATCTTCCCTATCTGAGCTATCGCTTTGTTGCGCCCAACAGTAGCCATCGTGCCCTTATCCTTATATTTAAACGGAGTAACCATATCGCCACGGTTGAGGTTTTTCGCGAGATTACGTGCCTGCTGAATGGCGGGTTGCGCTACCTGGGGATGGCCAGCAGGATACTCCTCCGTCTGCATCAGCGCAATATCGCCGATAGCAAAGACAGCATCTGCACCTTTAACCCTATTGAATTCATCCACAATGATCCTGCCTCCTCTGCCAACCATTTCTTCGGGCAATCCAGGCATGGGTTCTCCCTTCACTCCTGCGGTCCATATGAGAGTCTCCCAATATTCCTTATGGCCATCGGCAAACTCCACCATCTTATCATCATAGCCTTTCATGACTGTATTTAGTCGAATGTCGACCAAAAGCTGAGTAAGGTAGACGTAAGCCTTCTGGCTCAGTTTCGGATCGAATGCACCCAGCAGCCGATCGGCACCCTCAACGAGAGTAATCGTCATATCGTCGGGGTCAAGCTCTGGATATTCACGTGGGAGCACATCGCGTTTCATCTCACCGAGCGCACCTGCAATCTCAACCCCGGCGGGTCCGCCACCGATCACGAGAAAACTGAGCAACTGCTTCCTACGCTCAGGATCTTTCTCGATGCAACCCCTTTCAAGACGATCAAGAATCTCATCACGAGTATGACTCGCCTCACCGGATGTCTTAATGCAAAAAACCTTCTCATCGAGCGCAGACATACCGAAATAATTGTTGGTAGAACCGGCCGCAATCACAAGACGGTCGTATTTGATCGTCTCATAGCTCGTAGACACGGTCTTAGCTGAAATATCAATATCCTTGACATGTCCCATATGATAGGCCACATCGCCCTTCATTTTCTTAAACTCCCTTCTAAACGGAAAGGAAATACTCGGCACATCAAGAGCCGAGGACGCAATCTGATAGAAAAGCGGAGGAAATGAATGGTAGTTGTTGCGATCAATAACCTTCACCAGATATTTCTTCCTGTCGAGGCGCTTTGCGAGATT
>JAIDTS010000272.1 GCA_029060585.1 Muribaculaceae bacterium | reverse complement strand
TTGAATTTGCTTTATGCTGACGAAGAAATCTGATAAAAAGATGTTGTAGAAAATCAATACAATACTGTGTTGCGCTCTTCTTTCGGTTGTGCCGTTCGTAAGTTCAGCTCAGAAGAAAGGATCTTCACACGCAGCAGCTCATAAGCAACTCCTCGCAAACGCAGCCTCTTCGAAGGATAAGATCAAGCTGATAGAACAAAATACGTTTATCGACCTTCTTGAGAACGACCTTGAGCCTGAGCTTGACATCTATACAGAGGGATGGAATTCCAAAAGCGTAAACCCTTTCAATGAAAAGGATGTGCCCGAATCTCAGGTGATTGACGTGACAGGTTACGTTATGCCTCACAACGGCCCTCTCACCTCTCCCTACGGCTACCGTCAGAGGTTCCGCCGCATGCACAAGGGAGTTGACATCGGCATCAAGATGAACGACACCATCTACGCAGCATTCGACGGCAAGGTGAGACTGACTGCATATGAGGGCCGAGGTTACGGAAACTACGTCATTCTTCGTCATCCGAACGGTCTTGAGACTGTCTACGGACACCTCAATAAGCATCTCGTGAAGCCGGATCAGACAGTACGCGCCGGAGACCCTATCGGACTTGGAGGCAGCACCGGCAGAAGCACAGGACCTCACCTTCATTTCGAAACGCGCTTCATGGGATACGCCATCAATCCTTCGGCAATCTTCGACTTCGCCAACCACACTACGCATACTGATATGTATACGTTCTCGAAAACCACCTACACCAAGGCCCGCAACTTCGCTCCTAACAAATCGAAACGTGAACTGGCCGCCGATGAAGAGAACACCTACAAATCCGGTTCTACACAGATGGCCTCATATATAGTAAAGAAGGGAGACACCATCAACAAGATAGCCCGCGCCCACGGCATGTCGGCTACTTCGCTAAGGAAACTAAATGGTCTTGAGAATTCCGATGCCATCAAGATTGGGCAGGAACTGAGACTCAAATAATATAGGCCGAAGATCATCGCTATCGCGATTACTTATATCGGCATGTCAACGGGTCCATCGGTCGTTAAGCCGATGGACCCGTTGACATGTCCGTTTGATTAACAAAATGTTTCATTACTGTTAAATTGCACCGACGGATAAACCCTTGAAGAAACGTAGGCGTTTTAGAGACAAAGAACAAAGACTGAAACCTTAACTAAAACATAAAGCTATGAAAACATTATCCGTCATCTGCTACGCAATAGGCTGTATCCTCCTCATGATCTCATGTTTCACCGTAAGTATTTCACTGACATGGTGGCTCGGAGGAATAGCGGTTGCATTCCTCATCGGAGGATGCGTGTTCCAGTTCAACGTCGTCAAGGAATCACAGCACAACAGATATTATTGAATTTCAAGATTAGCCCGATGCAAAGTATCGGGCTTTCCTATGTCCACTATCTCCAGATCCGGCTGTGAGACACCTCCGATCCGGAGCTCACCGAGACCTGAAAGGAAGAAATCCATCACAGGAAAAGCACCTTTAAATCCATTACGTCTCATTATTCCGAACACTTCTGGATCCATCACGTAGATTCCACTGAACGACAGCAGATGGTCCGACTCAATAATATCAAGATCTGCAGGACGAGTGGCACCCGTCTTTAAGTTAATCCATCCCTTCAGCTTCATTTCGGTGTCAAACACCAGTTTCCTGTCAGATTTTCTGTTCGATACAAGAAGAGTGACATGCCTATTAGAATTCACATGCTCAGCCATCAGTGCCCGGAGATCCGCGTTTGAGAGAATGTCTACATTGTGCACGAGAAACGGACGGTCGTCCGTACCAAGTATCGATTCAGAATTCAGGATACCCCCGCCCGTGTCGAGAAGCATTTCCCTCTCGTCGGAAACACTTACTTTTCCCGACAGCATGGAATCTCCATTGATGAATTCCTCTATCTGATCTCCGAAATGATGGATATTGACCGTAATCTCGTCGAAGCCTTGCTCTATCAAGCGATCGGAAACTCTTTTCAGCATAGGCACTCCTCCTACAGGAACCAACGCCTTTGGATGCTTATCCGTCCAGGGTTTTAGACGGGTACCCAAACCGGCGCACAGTATCATTGTCTTCATATTCTCTTCATATAATATTATACTTTTTTTCGGGATGCTCACGATGGACAAGGCACACAGACACTTCGGGGAATACTTCCCTCACATGAGCTGCCGTCCGCTCCGCGCAGTAGACAGACCGATGCTGCCCTCCCGTACAGCCGAATCCTACCTGAAGACGTGTAAACCCACGGGCTACATATCTCTCAATCGCGGGATCGATCAGAGCCCATGCATTCGTCAGGAAATTACCGATTTCTCCTCTGTCCTCGAGAAAATCCATCACAGCCTGGTCTCGTCCCGTTAAATCTCGATATTGCGCATATCTTCCCGGATTATGCATCGCGCGACAGTCGAACATAAAGCCACCCCCATTACCACTCAGATCCTGGGGGTATCCTTTCTTATATGAGAATGAGAAAATCTCCACTGTAAGGTTTTTTCCACACGTCTCATCTTGCGGGGCATAAATGGAAGTCAGAGATACAGCGCACTTTTTCAATTCAGGATAGGAGTCTATACCACCATCAATAAGCAGTTCACGCAGGTTGGCGAGTGCTCCCGGAATAGAGAGAAGGAAATGCGACTTATGCTGCACAAGTCCTCTGAAACCATACGCTCCGAGCACCTGAAGAGTTCTGAAAAGTACTATATCATTGAGAAAGGAAAGCATCTCCTTCTTTTGCAGCACATTGCCTCCTGTAAATTCAGTACAATAGAAGTCGAGCATACTGTCTCTGAACTTTTTGTCGAAGCCAGCGCGAGCCTGCCACAACATCGACACGGCATCGTAGAGCACGGGGCCTTTTCGACCACCCTGAAAATCAATGAATACAGGACCTTCTTCAGTAATCATAACATTGCGGCTCTGGCAGTCGCGCATCATGAATCCTTGAAACTGAACTGGAATTGATGTCAGGCTGTCGCATAGAAGTTCAAAATCATCTTCGAGCTTCTCCTCGTCATACACAGTTTCCTGTGGCCTCAGATACTCGTATTTGAAATAATTCAGGTCCCACATAGCCTGTCGCCGTGAGAATGGACGTACCAGGCAGTCTTCCACCCAGTATTTCTCAGGTGTTTTCTGAAGCTCAACAAGCTTTTTTATAGCACCCCTTACAT
>JAIDTS010000271.1 GCA_029060585.1 Muribaculaceae bacterium | reverse complement strand
GTTCCGATCACGAGTTTCACTTTCTCCTCCGGAGTCATAGCCGCAATCACCTCGTCTATGTTGTCGGCCGATAGTTGCGGAGCCTTTGTGCCGCACGATCCGATTAAAGTAGCCATGACAGCCATTCCTAAAAGTTTTTTCATTTGGTATTATTTTTTAAAGAGCATTGGGACGAATTCGGTCAGGTATATGCGCCAGTTCTTCCAGATATGCCCGTCTGGACTTTCCCGGTATGTATACTTGTATCCCTTGTCGTCGAGCATCTTGCGGTATTCCTTGTTGGCGTCATAGAGGAAGTCCTTGTCGCCGATAGCGATCCAGTATAACTTCGGAGCGTCAGAGAACTGCTTCGCAAGCTTCTGATCAAGATTGTCATAGACAGGAGAAGTCGTGCCGTCATGAGGAAGTATCGCGGCAGAGAAGAGGCCGACATAGTCAAACATGTCGGGATATTCCTTTGAGATATGGAGCGAATGGAAACCTCCCATCGAGAGGCCTGCGATTGCACGGTGCTGCTTGTCGGCGATGGTGCGGTAGTTGGTGTCGACATACTTCACCACATCGGGGAAATGCTGCTCGAAAGTGCCGTCCATTGTGTTGGGAAGCTGTGTTGTCGGAGGTGCGAAACCGAGGCTTGTCTCGCCGGGAGCCCCCTCCATGGCCACGTTGCCGTTGGTCATGACTACGATCATGGGCTCAGCCTCGCCGCGAGCAATCATGTTGTCGAGAATCTGTGTAGCGCGTCCGAGCTCCGACCAGGCGTTCTCGTCGCCTCCCATACCATGAAGAAGATAGAAGACGGGATAACGTCTATCTCCCTTCTCATACCCCGGCGGAGTATAGATGGTCATACGCCTGTCTTTTCCAAGCGTAGGACTGTCATACCATACCTTGGAGACCGTTCCATGAGGCACGTCGTTGACCTTGAAATAATCGGCATAGTCACCGCCCACCAGAAATACGTTGGTGATGGAGGCGGTGTCCCGGATCTGGAATACATTCGAAGGATCCGGCATCTTCTGGCCGTCGACGATGAAGGTATAGGAATACAGTTCAGGCGAAAGCGCTTCTGTAGTGAATTCCCATACTCCTTCCGCATTCTTAACGAGATCGGCCACTCCCGGAGCGTCAAACTTACCGTAAGGTGTGTCCATCGGCACAGGTGCGAGGAAGTCTCCCGTCACCTGTACTTTCTTGGCATCCGGTGAGTTGAAACGGAAGGTCACTGTATTATCCGGATGCACTTCCGGAGAGACAATCTGGGAGAATCCCCAAAGTGCCTGCTGCGCGTTGCTCGTCAGCACACACATCAGCAGACCTAAAAAAAAGATGATTTTTTTCATGATATATGTATTAGTGTATTTGGATTTTTCCGCTAAATTACATAAAATATCCTTTCCTACCATACAAAAAAGAGGCAAAGTAAAAATAAATTTTCATCAACTTCAATAATATATTGTTTATCACAAAAATAACGCACACCCACTTCTTATCGCATGTAAATATGTGGAACACACTTAAACATTATTATCAAGGTACGGATTTGGATATTTCATATCTATTCGCTAACTTTGCCATTCACATCTCTTGATACCCACTTTCAACTAACTAATATAATCATGATTCAATACATCCGGCTCTTTATATGCTTGTTTACTTCCATATTGCTTTCATCCCCTTC
>JAIDTS010000270.1 GCA_029060585.1 Muribaculaceae bacterium | reverse complement strand
AATAAGGCTGGAATACATAGGATGGTGAATACCTTTATGATGGTTCTGAAATTCATGGTCTGTTTCATTCTAAAATTAATCATTGATAATTAATCATTAATCATTAGATCCGGCTCACGTCCTTCACTCCCTTCACAGTCTTTATCTTCTTGATGATTGAGGAAAGCACGGCGTTGTCGGATACTCCAAGTGTAAGATAGCCCTGGAAAAGACCGTCGTTGGAGTCTACCTTGATGTTGCGCAGCGAAGCCTTCGTCTCCTTGCTGATTATGGAGGTGATATTCGCGATGATTCCTATGTCATCTTGGCCGACGATACGCAACTGAACGGGCAGTTCCGAGCCTCCCTTCCCGCTCCATTCCACTCTTATCAGCCTATAGGGATATCTGCTGCGGATGTTGGCGGCGTTGGGGCAGTCGGTCTTGTGTATCTTTACAACTCCGTCGGAAGAGATGAATCCGAACACCTTGTCTCCGTAGATCGGACCGCAGCATTTGGCAAACTTATAGCTCAGGCCTTTTATCGATTTCTCTCCGATTGTCAGCACGTCGCCGGCAGATTCGTGGTCGTCGCGTATGAGCTCGAAGTCTTCTGCTGTAGTGCGTTCTATCTGATCCTCAGGAGCAGTGGCGGCCTGATAGGTGTTGATGAACTTTCCCGCGTCAACCTTTCCATCGGCGATGTCGGCGAAAAATTCATTGACGAATTTATAGCCTTCCTTTTTGATGAGCTTCATCATCGTGGCCTCGTCGATCTCGATCTTACGGTTCTTTGCCCTTCGCAAAAGCTCCTCCTTGCCGAGTTCTGCGCGGGCCTGAAGTTGCTCGTGGAGTTTCTGGCGTATTTTGTTGCGGCTTTTTGAACTGACCACGATATTCATCCAGTCTGACTTCGGCGACTGAGTGGCGGAGGTCAGAATCTCAACTGTATCTCCGCTCTGAATTACGTGGCTTATCTTGCGGTGTCGTCCGTTGACGATGCCTCCTGTGCAGTGTGCTCCTACGTTGGAATGGATATAGAAGGCGAAGTCAAGCACTGTGGCTCCGGCGGGCAGCTTGAAGAGGTCACCCTTCGGAGTGAACGCATACACTTCCTTTGTGTAGATATCCATGCGGATATCCTTCATCAGCTGCATTGGGTCATCCTTGCCGGCCTCGAGGATGTCGCGTATGTTGTTCATCCACTGATCGGTGGAGTCGGATTTGACTCCCTTGTATCGCCAGTGCGCGGCAAGTCCTTTCTCGGCCACAAGGTCCATCCTCTTCGTGCGGAACTGCACCTCTACCCATTTCGAGTCTGGACCCATGACAGTGGCGTGAAGGCTCTCGTAGCCGTTGCTCTTCGGAATGGATATCCAGTCGCGCATACGCGCCGGGTTGGGGGTATACATGTCCGTGAGTATGGAGTAGGCGAGCCAGCAGTCGCTTTTCTCCTTTTCCGGTGGAGTGTCTATTATGACGCGGATAGCGAATAGATCGTAGATTCGGTCGAGATCCACTTTCTGCTTTCTCATCTTGGCCCATATAGATGAAATGGATTTGGTGCGTCCCTTTATGGAGAAGGTGAGGCCGGCGTCCTCGAGTTTTTTCTTGACGGGGGCTATGAATTTCTCCACGTAGGCGTCGCGCGAGCGCTTAGTCTCGTTGAGCTTGGTTGCTATCTGCTTGTAGATTTCTCTGTTGGTATATTTGAGGGATAGGTCTTCGAGTTCACCCTTTATCTTGTAGAGACCGAGTCGGTGGGCGAGCTGGGCGTAAAGCACATTGGCCTCAAAGGCCATGTTGCTCACCCATTCGGTGTCGGGATGGAGGTTGATGCGCCGCATCAGCACGAGGTCGCGGACTATCATGATGATGATGACACGGATGTCTTCAGCCAGTGAGAGCATCAGCCCTCGGAAATTGTCCTGATTCTGCAGGTTTCGTTTGGCCGAAAACTGCGCTACCGTCTCTAATCCTTTAAGCATCTCGGCAACATCCGTGCCGAATTTCTCCTCGATTTCCGGCATTGTGATTACTTCTCCATAGAAGTCGCAGAGTAGGATGGCGAGCAGGATATTTGTGTCTGCGTCTATGAAATGGGCGAAAGCATCGGCTGTCTCGAGAGCAAGAGCCATCCGCGGAAGTCCCTTTCCGTCGTATGCTGTGGTGCCTTTCTCGCATGTCTTTCGAAGAAGCGAGCGCAGAAGGCGGTCTGTCTCAGGAGTGAATGACGCTTGCTTAGCCACTTCCTCGTAGAGGTCGCGGCAATGGCGCATCAGGGAGAGAGGAAGTCTGGTTTCCGGTGCCTTGATTTCTTCCATAGTTCCGTCGTTGTTTCTTAAAGACAAAGTTAGTAAATAAAACGATAAAAAGCAAAAAAAAGTTGCGTTTCCCTGAGAAAAACGCAACTTTATATGTCATTGATTCCACAACCTAAAAACGATTGATGAATGAGAAGATTGAGTCGTAGGCGGCGTCTCGGTGCGGCTTCTTGCTGAGGATGAGGTCATGGAGACCGGAGTCGATGGTGCAGACCGTCACAGGATTCGGACTCATTTTCTGTATGCGCTTGCCGACATCCTGTATCATATGAGGGTCAAGAACGGCGTCGCCGTACTGGAAACTCGGATCATAGTTGCATCCGTCTACTTTGCGGCTCGAATGCATGATGAGCACCGGCACCGCAAGTTTGTCGCCATGTTTCTTCACGCGGTTCTGGGTAGACTGTATCTGACCCACCCATGAGAAGGTCACGGGAGGTGAGTAGATCATCTTCCAGTCTGTGTTGTATGTCCATTCCCCGTCGAATTGCTTCAGAAGCGAGTAGGCGTAGCCATCGCATTTTCCCTGAGGAATCTTGGCGTTTTTGATGAATGTTGATAGATTTCTCACGCCTGGTATAAGCATGTGGCGGTAGAAGGAATTGAAGTTCCATGCAAGGAATGGCGAATCGGTTACTATTCTCTGCACCGGAATGTCCTTACCCTTGTCCACTCCGTATGCTATGACAGTCAGTCCTCCTGTCGAGTGTCCGCCAAGCGTGATGTCCTCTATGCCGTCGCGCTTCATCTGCACTACGGCCGAATCGATATCGTCGTAATATTTACGCATGTCGCGGATATTGTAGGGATATTGCCAGGGCTCCTTGCTGCGCCCGTAGCGGCGAAGGTCTACGGCATAGAAATGATAGCCTGAGTCGACGAAGCGTTCTCCCATCTCAGACTGGAAGAAATAGTCGTTGAAACCATGTATATACAGGAAACCCTTCTTCGAAGGTTTCTTACATTTCAGCCTTACGATAGTGGAGCGGCAGGGTCCGTCAAACTGTTCTCCCTGGTTTACGTAGCGAGCCTCGTATCCCGGCAGAATGTCGGGATGCCAGGATATATCCGTAGTCAC
>JAIDTS010000027.1 GCA_029060585.1 Muribaculaceae bacterium | reverse complement strand
TTGAACAATACACCCTTAACAGAGATTAACGCGATGAACAGAATCATAAAGATCACGATGATGCCGGCTCTCGCCCTGATGATGAGCAGCTGCCACATCTACAACAAATACGAGCTTCCGGCCGACAACGCCGTGGCTCAAGACTACCGTCAGGCCGTGGAGCGACAGGACTCCACAGGCCTGGCCTACATGGGCTGGCGCGAGATATTCACCGATCCACTCCTTCAGGGATACATCGAGCAGGCTCTCGCCAACAACACGAGTCTCGAAAACGCCAGACTCAACGTAGACATAGCCAAGGCACAGCTCCAGGGAGCTAAACTCTCCTATCTCCCGTCGCTGGCCTTCACACCCAACGGGGGCACGGCATCCTATGGCGGCAGCCATATGGACTGGAGCTATTCGCTGCCTCTCGCTGCAAACTGGGAAATCGACGCTTTCGGTAAGATTCTCAACCGAAAGAGAGGCGCGAAGGCAACCGTAGAGCAGACTCAGGCCTACGAGCAGGCTGTGAGGTCGCAGATAGTGACCGGCGTTGCCTCGACATATTACTCGCTCGTGCTCCTCAACCAGCAGCTCGACCTATCTAAGCGCACCGCGGAGATATGGAAAACCCAGGTTGCCACCATGGAGCAACTCAAGGAAGCCGGCAGCACGACGGAAGCAGCCGTGGTGCAGAGCCGCGCTAACTACTACAGCATACTCGCATCCATTCCCGACCTCGAGCAGTCGATCACTACTGTCAACAACTCTCTCTCCGTACTTCTCAACACCTATCCTAAGGAATGGGAGGTAAGCAAAAGTCTCGACATAGAAGTGCCGGCAGAGGCTATCAAGGGTGTACCGATGAGTTATCTCGCTACTCGTCCCGACGTCGCGGCGGCGGAAAGGAACCTCGCCACGGCCTACTACGCGGTGAGCTCAGCCCACGCCAACTTCTATCCCTCCATATCGATCTCAGCACAGGGTGGATTCACTAACCTTCTCGGCTCGATGATAGTGAACCCGGGCAAATGGTTTATCCAGCTTGCAGGCTCTCTGACCGCTCCCCTCTTTTCGAGAGGACAGAACATCGCCCAGCTCAAGGCGGCCAAGGCCCAGCAGGAACAAGCCCTCAACAATTTCGAGAACACCGTCATGTCGGCAGCTGCTGATGTCAGCGATGCGCTGGTGAAGATAGACAAGAGCACTGAGAAGAAGCGACTCGTAGACCTTCAGGTGAAGGAACTTGAGAAATCGGTGGAATACACCAACGAGCTCTTCATACTCAACCACCAGACGAGCTATCTTGAGGTGTTGACTGCCCGCAGCAGCCTTCTCCAGGCACAGCTGGCAAGCCTGAGCAGCTGGCACGCACGCACAGCCGCCCTCATCAGCCTCTATCAGGCCGTAGGCGGAGGTAGGTAAGGTATCGAGCTTGCGGCAGACATGAAGTATTAAGCATTCAAATCCTTAAAATCGCATATTATGAACAATATATCACCTCTGTCATTCGTGCATCCGGAAGCCAAACTGGGCGACAACGTCACAGTGGGGGCATTCGTCTATATCGACCGCAACGTGGAGATCGGCGACAACTGCTTCATCCACTCACACACGAGCATACTCTCGGGAGCGAGAATCGGAAGGAACAACCGCATCTACGAGGGGTGCATAATAGCGGCCACTCCCCAGGATTTCCGCTGGAAGGGAGAGGAATCATATGTAGTCATCGGCGACGACAACCGTATCCGCGAGCACGTGATAATCAACAGAAGCATCCATGAGGGAAAGGCCACACGGATAGGAAGCGGGACATGTATCATGGCCCAGAGCCACGTAGGACACGACTCTCAGATCGGCGACAAGTGCGTGCTCGGCAACGGAGTGAAGATAGCGGGCGACTGCAAGATAGGCGACTGCTGCATCTTTTCGTCGGGAGCTCTCGTTCACGAGGGATATGAAGTAGGCGACTACGTGCTCGTGAAAGGTGGCTGTCGAGTGACAGGTAACGTGCCCCCTTACGTAGTGATGGCCCACAATCCCATCTCTTACTTCGGAGTGAACTCCTATATCCTCTCACATGCAGGGATGAGCGATGAGAAGATCGACGAAATCGCCAAATGCTACCGACACATCTATCAGTCGAGCATAGCGCTTCATCACGCATGCAAACGCATCTGCGAGGATGTAGACGACAGCGAGGAGCGCCGCAACATCCTCGGGTTCCTGAAGCGCAACAACTACGACATCGCGGCGAAGCTTTCATTCGAGGACTTCGAATGAAGCCGCGCGCCAGACGCAAGACAAAGAAAAAGGCGGAGATTTAAAAATCTCCGCCTTTTTTCGCTGAAAAACTTGCATAGCTCTTTAAATTTGACTAACTTTGAACCCAAAACTCAAACAACGATAAAAGAACATGGAAATAGAGGGTAAAATCATACTTGACCTTGGACTCCAGTCAGGCATCGCTAAGTCTACGGGCCGCGAATGGAAGAAAAAGGAGTATGTGCTGGAGACATTCGGACAGTATCCGAGAAAAGTAAAGTTCACGGTATTCGGCGACCGTGTGGACACGATCGATATTCAGGTTGGCAACTCATATACTCTCTCGGTGGATGTGGAGAGTCGCGAATTCAACGAAAGATGGTATACCGACGTTAGCTGCTACGCAGCACGTCCGTATATGCCCGCAGGTCCGCAGCCGGGCTTCCAGCAGGGTACATATCCGCAACAGGGTTATCCCCAGCAGGGATATCCCCAGCAGCAACAGTACGCTCCGCAGCAGCCCTATGCGCCTCAGCAGCCCTATGCGCCCCAGGCGCAAGCTCCACAGGGAGTTCCAGAGCCCTTCGGCGGCAGCGCTTTCCCGCCCGCTCCTACACAAGCCGGGGGATTCGACGGTGCTGACTCCACCGACGACCTCCCATTCTGATACTATAGGAAACTACATAAAGAAAAGGCTCCATACCATATCGGCATGGAGCTTTTGGTTATAAAAAAGGCTAAAAAGTAGGAACTTTCGCCTTTTTTTTGTAACTTTGGGGCGATATTGCGGTCTATGGCATTAAGAAGACGTTCAATAATAGAGCTAAAACAACGTTTATTTATTGAGAGTCATATGTCATGACTCCGCAGTTAGTTGATTCAGACTTCAAAAACAACAAAAAAACGATATGATAAAGAAGCTTTTACTTTCAGCAGCATTGCTGTCGGCGGCCTTCGCTTCCGATGCGGCGCTTCCCCAAGTGCAGCTCAGAGACATGCACGGCAATTCAGTAGACACCTCTACGCTCAACAACGACGGAAAACCCTTCGTAATTGATTTCTGGGCTACATGGTGCAAGCCCTGTGTGCGCGAGCTCAAGGCGATAGCCGACGTCTACGACGAATGGGTTGAGGACACTGGTGTCAAGATCTATGCCGTAAGCCTCGACGAGGCTCAGAACGAACAGAGGGTAAAGCCTTTCGTGGAAAACAAAGGATGGGAATATGAAGTTCTTCTCGACCCTAACGGCGACTTCAAGCGTCAGCTCGGAGTGAGCGATCCTCCCCATGTGTTCGTAGTTGACGGAGAAGGCAATATCGTCTGGAACCATCAGGGTTATGTAGACGGAGCCGAAGAGGAGATCATCGAGGCTGTAAAGAAAGCCATGAAATAAAACCAACCTCCACTATAGCCATAACTGATAAAGACATGAAAAGAACCTTCATTCCTTTCTGCGCGATGTTGCTTATCTCCCCGGCGGTTTTGGCCGACGAAACGAAGGAACAGGCCGCAGAGAAGGAGGAGCAATATACAGACACATACGTGGAGGGAAGCAATCGACTCCCTTCTACCTATGTGGATGGCACCGGCAGCCTCGGATCCACCTATATCGAGGTCCCGAAGGAAGAGAAGACTGACTCGTGGTGGAGAAAGATCCGCGCCACGGGATCGATACAGTCTGAGTTCCTCATTCCCTACGATTTCAAGGGAGACAAGACCGGCGACTACGAGAAGGACGTGCTCAACAACACTTATTTCGACTTCACGCTCAACGCCCCTTACGTATCCGTAGGAGCACGCTTCCAATGGGCTAAATGGCCGCTTCCGGGCTATGACAAGGGCTTTGGTGGCTGGGGCGTCCCCTATATATGGGCTACGGGAGGTTACAAATGCTGGCAGGCTACAGTAGGAGACTTCTACGAACAGTTCGGATCAGGTCTCATCCTCCGCACCTACCAGGAGCGCTCGCTCGGTGTTGACAACGCTATCCGTGGTGCACGTGTGAAAGTAAATCCGGCTCCGGGTGTACACCTGACCGCCCTCGGAGGCAAACAGCGACGCTACTGGGAATGGAACTCTTCATGGCTATGGGGAGCAGACGCCGAATGGAGCATCAACGAGACGTGGAAAGACAAATTTAAGAAAAACACCGGACTTACATTAGGCTTTTCATACGTCGGGAAGCACGACAAGGACGAGCAGATAAAGGTGACTCCTTCAGGTAGTCTCGTGCCTGA
>JAIDTS010000269.1 GCA_029060585.1 Muribaculaceae bacterium | reverse complement strand
GAGGTCATGTAATAGTCGTCGCCTACGCGCACCACATCCGGGTCGGAATAGTCGGCGTTGATCACGGGATTCTGATATTTTCCGTTGCCGAGGTCGGACACGTACGCTTTGGAGACGTCCGCAGATGCTGTCGGTGCCAGCAGGCTGCCGAGAGCGACTACGGAAAGAAAAATAGAAAACTTTTTCATAGGTTCAGTTATGTTTATATTGATTATTTCCAATTTATCTGAAGGTCGCGCAAAAGGGTGGATGAAGGGCCGGTAGACCCTGTGTGCTGGATGCAGAATCCACACAGTTCATTCGCTTCGACGGGAGCACTCAGCGTTACCTGGTCGACCACCTCATCGCAGCATTTACGATCAGCTACAGGGGCATCTGTGTAGGCGCTTGCTTTGAGAACACCGTCAGAGATGCCTACCGATATATGACACGGATTGCGGAAACAGTCGCTTATGACTTTCTCTGATATCACAGATGTCTGTCCCTTATCATAACGGATCAGGGAGAAGCTTACGGCCCTGTCATGATCGGGAGTCCTTTCTATGCGCAGGGCGTATCCGTCGAGATCTATGGGATCAAACTTCACGCAAATATCCATGTATTGGGAGGTGGCGCTTCCGAAACCCTGGCCACCGCTTTTGGCCGGTTCGGCTATGAGCGAGACCGTCATGTCGTCGCATACATCGCGGGCTGGCACATAGCTCATGCGCGCCCCCTTCTCGCTTTGGACCAATCCTTTTCCTGTAGACGCATCGAATCCATTTCCGAAATACCATCCCGGCCCGTCTGCCGGAACCCAATCCGCAGCAGAAGTGTCGTCAGGTTTGTATACGTCAAAGCTCCAAAGTCCAGGTATGCCTGACTCGCGCTCCACGACGCTTATTCCACTGAAGTCTGTAGACAGACTTGATTCAGGGAATCCTGATGTCTGCTCCGGATCCGTAACCGCGAAGAGGGAGGACGTCTCCATCGAACCGGTGTAAGAATCCTTGAATTTCGGCATCACGATAGCCACGATTTCATATCCAAGGTCTCCCGCCTTTGCTTTGTAGTATCTCCCGGTCGGGGCGTTGCCCTCCTGTATGAGATACACCTTGCGACCGTTGTCGCCACTCATTACCCTTCCCCACATGATCATGCTGTCGTCAACCCCCTTTCCTGAAAGTGAATAATCTGCGAGGAAACATCCGGTTTCAGCATCAAATCTTATCTTTGGTGCACTCTTAAGCTTTGGAGCACGACTAAGTTTGGGTGCAACTTTAAAGGTGGCTCGGGCCGACAGTCCATCATCCGAGTAGATGGGAACTACAATTTCCTTCTCTTCCGGCAGAGAATTCTCAGCTAAGAAATCGATCTTCTTTGTCATTCCCGCCGGATAAGCACCCCAAAGCAGGGGAGTGGATTCGATTTCGACCTTGCTGCCGTCGCTGAGCGGTTCCGGCTTATTGATATTGATTCTCAATGCCACAGGAAGTCCCGTAAGTTTCTTTCCAGTAGCCGCCTCTATACTGGCGATTGTAGCATTCAATTCTTTCGGATCCCAGGCGTCTGTCCCGTTGAGTAGATTGGGTAGGTTGTAGATCGTATTTCCTTCATGGTCTATCTTATAGGCATTCCTTAGACTTGTGCCAGCGAGAGAGGGGCCGAGTTCTATACGGTCTGCATCGATAATGTATGGCTTTCCGTTAAGGGTGATGTTTTCCTGGCGGCATATGACATCGGATGCGTCACGCGTCCATCTTATATCGATGGGATTGTCGCAATAGAAGCGTGTATCGATAGCGGTGACTTGTCCCGGTACCTTGGTAAAGTATTGGACCCCGTTGCCAAGACATGTGATATCGCAGTTTAGGAAAACTGCACCTGTCTCAGCAGTCGAATAGAAAGGTTTGCTGCTAAAGAAAGTGAAACGGCAGTCGAGATATACCGCAGAACCTGACAGAGCATCGTCAGTGCATTCGAAATAGCAGTTGTCATACAGACTGCGTCTCGCACCTACAAACGGACATAGATTGAGGCGGCTGATAAAACGGCAGTTTTCCGCGAAAAGTCGGTCGGTGCCGTCGCATATGCCTATCTGGGCCTGTACGATAGCATCCTTACGTCTCTTTCTGTTGAGGCTCGGATTGCGCGGATACACAAGATCTGTATTGCAGTAGTTGCCGAAAGTAATGTTGCGTGTGGTAAGGCTCTTTCCTTTGAAATTAAACATCGTATAGTTGCCAACAGCCCCCTGGGTCTGCCCACGGTTGACGGCAAACACAACATCTTCGGGGTTTTCTGCAAGTCCTATTATAGAAAGTGTGTCGCAGCG
>JAIDTS010000268.1 GCA_029060585.1 Muribaculaceae bacterium | reverse complement strand
GTTTGCGAATGATTCCGGCTCTTTTCCGGTAGTTTCCTTTATGTAAGCAGGACCGTTTACAGCCTTTGTGTCCATAGCGACGAGGGTATTGATCTTATCTCCGCGGTGGATATCGAGGAGCTGACAGGCGGGTCCAAATCCATGAGTGGGATAGACATCTCCCCGGTGTTCCTGATTGAAGTCCATGCGCCAGTTGTTCCAGTATTCAGGCCAGAATTCCTTAAGGTTGTGGATATAGCTTCCTTCTGTATGCAGAACCTCGCCAAAGAGACCCTGCTGTGCCATATTGAGAGTATTGAGCTCGAAAAAGTCATATACGCAATTCTCAAGCATCATGCAATGCTTTCGTGTGCGTTCCGAAGTATTCACAAGATCCCATATTTCTTCGAGCGAAGTCGCGGCGGGGACTTCGATGGCGACATGCTTGCCGTTTTCCATGGCGTAGAGACCCATAGGTGCATGATTTTTCCAGTCTGTAGCGATATAGACAAGGTCTATGTCGTCGCGCTCAGCAAGCTTCTTCCAGGCATCTTCCGACCCGTAATAGGCTGCAGCTCTGGGAATCCCTGCCTCATCGAGATATTTTTGCGATGCCTCCACCTTTGCTGAATCTATGTCGCAAAGGGCCACGATCTTCGTGCCTGGAATATGAGTGAAACGCTCTACTGCATCCGGGCCACGCATACCCAGACCGATAAAGCCCACACGCACCGTATCGAGGGGTTCTGCGGCGAAGCCTATCATATCCTCCTGGCCGGCAGGACGCACAGGTATGTCTGTCTCTATCAACGATGAGTCGCTTTTCTTTGATCCGCATGAAGCGAGAATGCCGATTGCAAGTGCGGAAAACAATATCTTTTTCAATTTCATGGTGTATTTATTTTTTTCTCAGCAAAAATAAGCATATTCAGGGAAATACACAAATTAGACTGCCAAATATTTCATTATTTATGGGATAATAGTTAATTTTGCATTCATGAAAGCAATCAGCGAGAAAGAACTGAAAGAAATCACAGGCCACTTCGACATCCGAGGTGAAGCTCAAACCGTGTCCCCTCTCGGGGAGGGTCTCATCAACGACACTTTCCTTGTGACGACCGTAGGCGACACACCCGATTACGTATTGCAACGCATCAACCACAACGTCTTCAGGGACGTGGAAGGCATGCAGCGTAACATCGAGGCTGTCACATCACACATACGCAAGAAACTTTCATCCGCCGGAGAGAGGGATATCGACAGGAAAGTGCTGAAGAACGTAGAAGTCAAAGATACTGGAAAGACATATCACTTCGACGGGAGGAACTACTGGAGAATAAGCCTGTTTATACCAGACACGGTTACGCTGCAGGAGGTCACGCCCGTCACAGCCCGCCATGCCGGCAGAGCCTTCGGAAGATTTCAGAAGATGCTTGCCGACATGGAGACTACACTGACGGAAAGCATACCCGATTTCCACAACATGGAGTTCAGGCTGACACAACTCGACGAGGCTGTGTCGACCGACGCGGTAGGGAGAACCGCGGAAGTCAAGGATCTTCTTGAGGAAATTGATAAGAGGCGTACCATCATGTGCGAGCCTGAGAGGATGTACAGAGAAGGCCGTATACCCAAACGCATATGCCATTGCGACACGAAGGTGAACAACATGCTCTTCGACAGAAACGGAGATGTGCTGTGCGTCATTGACCTCGACACAGTGATGCCGTCGTTCGTATTCAGCGATTTTGGAGATTTCCTGCGCACCGGAGCATGCACAGCTCCCGAGGACGAGCCGGACATTTCGAGAATAGACTTCGACATGGCAATCTTCAACGCGTTCGCTGAAGGATATCTATCAGAAGCGGCCTCATTCCTCACTCAGGCGGAACTTGACTGGCTCGCAGATTCTGTAGCGCTTTTCCCTTATATGCAGGCCGTCCGGTTTCTGACCGACTACATAAACGGCGACACATATTACAAAACCCGCTATCCTGAGCATAATCTGGTCAGAACCCGGGCGCAACTCGCCCTGCTTAAGAGAATCGAGTCACGCCTTCCTGAGATCAAGGACTCCATCAATCAAATATTATTCTCGTAACCCTTTAAGTAGCTGTTCAAATTAAAACGATACAATAATAACCCAGAAAGTAGATGATCTCGTATATTCTCCACTTGCCGATTCCGGCCGCTTCGGCTTTGTCGCTCGGTCACGATGCCCGCATCGCTCCCTCCCTCCGCAGCCAAATCGCCTCGGAATCGCCGGCGCGGATAATATACGTTTAATTTGACCAGCTACTTAACCTAATAAACTTATAACCCTCAACTTTCGCAAGCTAAAGTTGAATTATAAGTATTCCGTGTCAAACTCCTTACGGGTTGACTTTTTGGAGCCTTTAAACTTTCGGCCAATCCGGGTAGAATCAGATTCAATCTGCCTTTCCTGATAACCGCATACGGTGCATCTGTAGCGTGCGTCATATTTGTCGCGCCTGTATGTGTCGGTATACTTGTCGTGACGTTCATGGATAGTGGTTTCGGTATGGATCTTCTCGTCCTCATTCCATACGCGTCCACCCTGATGAACCTCGGTGTATTCCTTCGTCTTCTTCTCGTCCTTGCCAGTGACGATAGTGTCGGTCGTATCGCGAACGTCGATAACGCTTCCCTTGAATTCCCTGCTGACCAGTTCAATCGTATCAATATGCTTGCAGTTGGGACATCGTGTGTGAGGGATGCCGTCCCAGAACTTACCGCCGAAATAAATATAGCTACCTATGATTATGAATCCAACCACAATCATAACCACTAAAGCCACCAGCCAATAAAGTCCCCATGCGAGAGTCACCAACAGCCAGAAGTAATAGAGCACTATAGGCACCACAATATAGCATGCGTTCATTACAGTGTTTGAGACGAAACTGAAAACGCGCGGACAGTTGACCACAATGAAGTCGACCAGACGTAAAGGAAGGAAACCGAAGCCTACGAGCCACACTGCAAAAAGCAACTTCCTGAGCGACCAGACCACCCAGTAAAGCACTGTGCCTGCCTCGGAGATGTATCCCTTGGGATTGACAAGAGGATCGTAGAGATCTGTGCG
>JAIDTS010000267.1 GCA_029060585.1 Muribaculaceae bacterium | reverse complement strand
ATCTGCTCCATCCATGCACCCTGCACTTTGGAGTTGCGCGGGAAATAGTCGGTCATGAATACGGAGATATGCTCGCCCGTCTTAGCGTCCTGAACGTCATAGACCGTCACTTCATCCATATATTTCGGTGCGTCAGGCATCTCCACAAGTTTGATGCCGTAAAGCTTCTCCGCGCAGTAGAAAAGACCGTTCTTCACGTTCTCAAGCGAGAAATAGGGCTGGATGTCAGCGTCGCTGAGTCCGAACTTCTGTTCCTTCACCTTGCCTGCGTAGTAATAATAGTCCCATGGAGCGATCTTGAAACCACCGCCGTTGGCGTCTACATACGCCTGCATGTCTGCCACTTCCTCCTGCGAACGCTTCACCGCCGGCTCGAACACCTGCATCAGAAGGTCTTCGGCTGCTTCCGGAGTCTTAGCCATCACCTTGGCTGTCTGCATCTGGGCGAAATTGTCGAATCCCATCAACTTGGCCTTCTCAGCACGGAGCTTGACGATCTTCTCGATCACAGGATAGTTGCTGTTTTCACCGAAGCTTGCAAGACTGGTGTAGCCCTTGTAGATGGCCTCGCGGAGTCCACGGTTGTCGGCCGATTCCAGCACCGGAAGGCGGCTCGGAGCACGAAGGGTGAACACCCATAGTCCGTCAAGACCGCGCGCGGTAGCCTCTTCTGCCGCTGCAGCCACAACATTGTCGGGAAGTCCGGCAAGATCAGCCTTGTCGTAGACTGTTACGAAAAACTCGTTTGTCGCGTTGAGAAGGTTTTTATTAAACTGGATGAAGAGATTGGATAGCTCGTCGTTGATCTTAATGAGCTGTTCCTTCTTCTCGGGAGAAAGGGCCGCGCCCTGCTCGGAAAACTGACGGTAGTATTTCTCAACGAGGCGCTTCTGCACAGGAGTCAGGCCCATCTTGTCGCGCATGTCGTAGATCGACTTGATGCGGTCGAAAAGCTGCTGGTTGAGCATCACCTTGTTCTGGGCGTCGTTGAGCAGAGGAATAGCCTCCTCTGCCATCGCCGCAAATTCAGGAGTCTTCATGCAGCTGTCATAGTGGTAGAAGACAGCTGCCACCTTCTCGAGTATCGGAGAAAGGTTCTCGAGAGGAACGATAGTGTTGTCGAAATCCGGAGTGGCGCGATTGCGCAGGATATTCGTCAGGTTCTGCTCCTGCTGTTCGATACCGGCCTTGATTGCCGGAATGAAGTCGGAGGTCTTGATCTGCTCGAAGGGCGGAATCTCATACTTTGCAGTATAGGACCCAAGGAAAGGATTACTCTCTGCCATTGCTGTCATTGTCGAGGCAGCCACAAATAAAGAGGCAGCCAATGCTGTGATTTTCTTCATTTATTAATTGTTATTATTTGATTTCCAGAATCTTACTTTCTTATGATTTTTCTTACATAGCTGTCAACTGAGTAGCCAATTACGCATTATGCATTGTGCATTGTGCATTGTGCACTAAGGCCTAAAGTTTTCCCCGTTTTATCACCCTCGGGATGAAGCTGAGATGCGCGGCTATCGCTTTCATCGAGCCATAGTGCGCAGCCATAATCTTGAAGCGCTCTACGAGCGACGCCTTCTTGTTCCTGTCTGTGAGTCCGTCGGCGAGATAGTCGATTGTGACTCGGCGTAGGTTCACCCTATCGCCTGCCCGCGATGCCTTGATGCATCGTATGCACCAGTCATAATCAGCCGAGAAACGATAGTCGGTATCATATAGCGGAGCTATGTCTTTCCTTACCATGAAGGCCTGATGGCATATCAGCATTCCGTCGCTGAAACTGTCAAGCGTCAGTATATCCGGTGCGGAAAGATGCCGCGGGCCAATTCTTTTCCCTTCTATGTCTACGATATCCGTGTCTCCGTAGACTATGTCGGGATTACGCTCTTCTATAGCGTCGGCATATGCCTGAAGGCTATCATGCGAATGAAAGCGGTCGCCTGAATTGAGGAAAATCAGATACCTTCCCCTTGCTATCTTAAGGCCTTTGTTCATGGCGTCATACAGGCCTTCGTCCGGCTCGCTAATTATGCGGAGTCCACGTTTGCCCATTCGCCGCGCCAGCGATATCGTATCGTCGGTGGATGCGCCGTCGACTATTATATGCTCGAAGTCCTTGAAAGACTGCTCTCCTACCGACTCCATGGTCAGAGGCAATGTCTCTGCAGCATTATATGTTATCGTAATCACCGATATCAGCGGTCGTCCTTCCATATCTATTATGAATTATGCATTATGCATTGTGAATTAAAAATCAATTTCCATCACATATGTCATTATCGTCCTCTTCATGGAGCGTTTCATTTGTTAAGTCTACAAAAATAACTATTTTTAATTAAGCTGGCAAGATTATATCCTAATTTTCTTCTAATTATTTTGAACTTTTTAACCCCTTTTAAGGTTTAACAGACATAATCAATGATTCCAACCATGAAAAACGCATCAATACTCGCTGTCATATTTGCTTTTGCAGCCTTCCAGTTCTCTTTTGCGCAGGACCATCACCGCTCGATGTCTTTCCCGGCTCCCGTTAGGAAGACCGCTAAGACTGTCCAGATTAAAGACTCACTACATACTCAGACTTTAGAACAATCCGAACCTTCCGACTCAGGAAAAGCTCTGCGTGCGAATTCACTCGTTGACGCCCAGAAAGATGCGCTCCTTCGCGATCATAAAATCATATATATCGACGGACGTCCGGAAAACGCAGGGTCCGCTTCTCATCAGGATTCCATTAGAGACGTAGTAGAACATTTCTTCTATGATCAGTTTCAGAGTTTCTCCGATCCTGCGGCTCCATATTTCCTATTTATGAGCCGCGATGCAGACCTCGCGATGGGTATAGGCGGATGCGTGAGAATACGCGGATGGTATGACTTTGATGCTGCGATTCCGGCCAACAGCTTTACGCCATACCTGATTCCTATGGTGAAGGATCCGGCCAACAACAGCAAGCTCGGAGCAACACCCGCGGGATCGACACTCTTCTTCCGCGTCATCGGCAAGAACAAGACTTTAGGCAACTATCAGCTGTATATAGAAGCCAATTTCAACGGTTACGGAGGCACTGATTTCCATCTGAAAAAAGCATATGCCCAACTTCACAATGTCACTTTAGGATACGCTTCATCAACATTCTCTGATCCGGCTGCGCTCCCTCCTACAGTAGATGCCAACGGCCCGGCAAATAAGATTTCGCCGACTTCGGTACTCGTAAGATGGATGAACACCTACAAAAAGCGCTGGACCGTCGCAGGCTCTGTCGAACTCCCGAAAAACGCTGCGGTATCAACCATAACAGGAAAAATAGGGACAGCTAACCAGACTCTGCCAGACCTCGCGGCTTTCCTGCAATACAGCTGGGGAAAAAGCGAACACGTCAGACTCGCAGGACTTCTGCGTTCCCTTCCATATCAAGACTTGCTGACCCACGATCGTCACTCTAAGCTCGGATGGGGCATGCAACTCTCGACAGTGGTGCATCCAGTCAGTCCTGTGACGCTTTACGGAATATTCAACTGCGGTGAAGGTCACGAAAGCACCACGGGCGACCTTCAGGTCGGCAATTACGATCTCGTACCGTCTCCCTACGATCCAATGCATATGTACGCTCCATTTTCTCTTGGATGGTGTATCGGAGCTCAGTATAATTTCCGCCCGAATCTGTTTGCATCGGTATCATACTCGGACAGCCGCTACTTCCCGCGTAGTCCACGCGAGGAATCAGAATACCGATATGGCAATATTTTTACCGCCAATGTATTCTGGAACCTGACACCTCGAATCCAGGCAGGTCTCGAATTTGACACCGGTGTCCGTAAGAACTGGGATGGAGCCTCTCGCCGCGCCGACCGACTCGGCCTTATGGCTCAGTTCTCATTCTAAGATTAAAAGCTATATACTCAAGACTCAAAATATCACCTTAATACATTTTTACTATACCTAAAGCGGCCGCACTCTGAGAAATGAGTGCGGCCGAAACTATATTAATGAATGTTGATTTCAAAATTTCTCTTCCCATCTGAATACGGCTCCGTTGCGCCGGGCCGGATCAGCTCCCTTGAAGTCCATGGAATAAGGACTTCCCGTAGTGGGACTCTTGCCTAAATACTTATGTGTCCGCATAGACATCAGCATGAACTCCTTGTCAAGATAATCCTGCCACATGAACTCCTCGGCCTTAGACTCGTCAGAAGTGAGACGCACATCTCCCGGAAGTCCTTCTCCTGCGGTGAACACATACCGGCCGTCGCCGCATTGTAGAATCACCTTCCCGTTGCCTCTGTCTATCACACTGAACTCTGTCTGCAGATTCCTCGCACCGAACGTTGTGTCGTGGACTATTCCGTGTGAAGTGCCTTGCATCGGCCGTCCGGTAGCAAGATTGAAGATATGAACCTTCTTTCCAAAAGGAATATTGCCACTGCGGTCAGCTTTCATCTCGTCTACCGTGAAGTTGTCGAATTCGGCATATCCGCCGTTCTTGCCGTTTACGTTGAATGCGAAGAGACCCGGACGTGACCCCTGAAACGTGATAAGCTGGTAGCTCAGCGTCATATCGTCGCCGAGAGGCATGAAATTTACTCCATCCATGGAATAGCAATATCTTGCCCTGTCTACATCGTAGTCGCCGTGAAGGCGAAGCCATATCCTGTCCGTCTTCGGAGATAGTTCTACGTCCAGAGTATCGTTCCGGAGCTGCTCGAAGCGACGCAAGGTGAGCTTACCTCCATCCTTTACAACTCCTATCCAGCTGCAAGGCACATTGATGTTACCGAGGCCGGCGACATCACCTTCTTTTAGACCGCTAAGATAAAGTTCAACCGTAACATCGCTTTCCGGTCCGATGGCACGCTGTGTAAGCGTGTTCCGAGCCCACATGAGCTGGTCGGCAGGCATGGTGTTCAGGCGTAGACGCCCCTTGTTGAGTTTCCACTTGCTGTCGTCGGGATTATGGTTCCATTGCCATACTCTGCCGAGGGTCTTCCCGTTGAAGTCCTCGTTCCTTTCATATGGGGCGTGTATAGATTCAGTATCGCGCGCCGCGGTCTCCGGCTTGAGCCATGTTCGCGGAGCCCTCCCGAGGTTACCTTCAAGGCCGATCATAGGCCAGCCATCTTTCCATGTGACCGGCACCAGACATGTAGTTCGCCCGAGAGAATGGAAATCCTGCATCTGAAGTGCCCACCACTGTCCATCGGGGGTGCTGACGATGCCTCCTTGATGGATGTTGCATGCTCCCGTCTGGTCCGGATCAGGCATATTCAAGCTGACAGGATGCGAATCGGGCATGATTCGGCCCTTTATATTAGTCATAGGCGGCATGTGATAGCCAAACGTCTCGTCGGCGGTGATCACACGGGTCTCATACGGTCCCCAAATATTGTCGGCACGCGAGCAGGTAAGGCGACCGTTGGGAGCGTAGTCGGCCGAAACTATGTAGTAGCGGCCATCGATCTTGTAGATATGGTGGCCTTCTCCGACTCCTGAACCTTTTGGAATAATGATTCTCTCCGTTCCTTCAACCGGTCCGGACATATCCGCTTTAAGTTCTGTGCATTTCACTTCATCATAACCATGCACGGCGTATACCTTTCCGTTGTCGTCAAAGATGACACCGAGATCATATATGTTACCCTGCATGTTGGAATGCTTCCAGGGACCCTCTATACTCTCGCTTGTGAAGCACTGCAGCCCCTTTCCGTTGACGTTGCTGAAAAGATAGAATTTTCCATCATGATGACGTATGCACGGTGCCCAGATTCCCTGGCCATACACTTCCTTGCCGTTCTTAAGGGAGAAGGCATCGTCTTCGAAATCGAAGCGGTCGAAGCAATACGACACATTCTCCCAATTGACGAGATCCTTCGAGTGAAGTATGACGAGCCCCGGGACGCTATGCATCGTTGTCCCGGCGAGATAATAGTCCTCTCCTACCCGAATCACGTCAGGATCCGAAAATTCATCGTAAAAGAGAGGGTTGGTAAAAGTGCCGTTTCCGTTGTCCGCACTCCAGGATTTCGGATTCTCGGCTTGTGCGAAGCCTGCCACAGCCAATAGTAAAGACACGGCTAAAACTGAAATCTGTCTTATGATATTCTATTTCCGTATTATAATGCAACGGAGGCCCTAAGGCCTCCGCCATGTCACTTTATCACTTTCGTTATCCAGGTGTACGCTGTCGGGATTATTCCTGCATCGAACTTGCCGATGAGATTTCCATCGCTCCTATAATAGTAGACGACGCCATTCTGCTCATAATCCAACGCGTCAGCAACGAAAATCTCCTCCGAAATTGGAGAGACAGTCATGGAATATAGATAGCGGTCGCCAGCCGGAACAACGATCTTGAATTGAGGATACTGTTCGGTCAAATCCATCATATAGACTCCGCCGATGTTCTTTCCCTCTTCATTGTATTGATTCAGCGTGAAGTAAAGACGTGTTCCTACGCCATTTGAACATAGTTTCGAGACGCTTGCTCCGAGAGGTAGCTCAAATGTTCGCCTCTTTTCCCATGAAGATCCAATGACACCGGGATTCATATCCATCTCTATGAGTGTCGGTGCTTCATACCCGATTGGACTCTCCGCCCAGCCTCCTCCGTCGCATAGTGTCCAGATATTGCCATTATAATCCTTGACAAGAGAATTAGGCTGGATTCCTACGATATATTCCTCTACCCACTCGTCGGTCTTTGTATCTATCTTCACTATTGACTTTCCGTAGCTCCAGAGATTGACATAGACATAATCTCCAATCTGGACCATCTCTTCGGAAGCACCACCATTGAAATCGTTTCCTCTCACTTGTATGTAACCCGTGACACTGTAGGTCTTAGGATTTACGATGGCTATCCTATCACTATACATCTGCGTGATATATGCCTTGTCATCAGAAACAAAATGTATGTAACGCGGACTTACGATATCCTTGTCGATGCGTCCTACTTCCTTGAATGTAGTCTTGTCAACAGCAAAAACGACATTTGAATTGTTTACGACAATCCACAGAAGATCGCCATGTACAGTCGCAGACTGAGCTACATCCCCAAGTTTGAAACCATTGACGGATGCAAAGACCTCCTGTTGAGAACCCGTCTCGGGATTCCACAATGTGATGGAGGAATTAGACTTAGTGAAATTTCCGGAATTCACAACAACAAGAGATTCCTCCTTAACGGATATTCCGGGATTCGGATCATCAGGATCACCTTTAGTGCATCCCCAAAGTCCGAGTATCGAGAATGCCATGCATATACAACAAATCTTCTTCATAACATAAAAATTAAAAAAAAGACACACTCGAAATTCAAGTGTGTCTTCTAAGGCGGCGATTACCGACTCTCCCGCTTTCGCAGTACCATCGGCGTTACAAGGTTTAACTTCTCTGTTCGGCCAATTACGGGAAGCGAAGAGGGGGAGCCCTTATCAAGCTCACACTGTAAAAAAAAGACACACTCAAAAATTGAGTGTGTCTTCTAAGGCGGCGATTACCTACTCTCCCGCTTTCGCAGTACCATCGGCGTTACAAGGTTTAACTTCTCTGTTCGGAA
>JAIDTS010000266.1 GCA_029060585.1 Muribaculaceae bacterium | reverse complement strand
ATGTCGGGACGACGTTTGAGCAGGTCGGAGGGCATACCGGCAGGCAGTTGCTCAGGGCCTATGAAGGTCTGCGGAAGCTTGCCTATCTGATCGATGTCGTGGGGCACTTCTCCCATCAGAAGAGTAAGTTTATTGCGGGCCGCATACCACTTCTGCTCCAGCTGCGGCACCATTGCGGCAGCCGATGAATATTCCACCAGAGTCTGATTATAGAGCATCTCCGATGTCAGGCCTCCTTCATAACGCAACTTCGCGATGCGGACCGATTCCTCACGGGTATCCATCGTGCGGCGGACGATCATGAGTTCGTTTTCCAAGGCCATGAGTGTATAGTAGGCATCCGCAGTCTCGGCGATAAGCTCCATTTTCAGCGCTCGGCTATCCTCTTCAGTGGCGTGATATTCCGCCTCGGCCTCACGTCTCGCCCAGAGTTGAGAGCCCCAGAGGTTGATTTCCCATGATATTGGGAACTTGAGTCCATAGGTGGGGCTTGTCGAGGCTCCTTTACCTCCATAATCGGCGGTTTCGTATTCCGCAGAAACATTGAATCCAATCTCGGGCAAAAGATTGGTTTTTGAAATGCCGTAGAGCTGCCGAAGCTGCTCTATACGCGCCTCAGACTTGAGGAGGTCGCGATTGTTGTTGACGACCCTTTCGAGCAAAGAGCAAAGCGTGGAGTCGGAATAAAACTTCCACCACTCCAAGTCAGCCAGACAAAGGGAATCCACATAGTCGATCTTCGAGAAATCATCATAATGATGCACATAGGGCTCCTTCAGGCCTTTCAGGCCCGAACATGCCGACAGAAGCAAGCCGGCAACAGTCACCAGCGCCTTTACCGATAGTTTCATTACGAATCCTCCGACGGACGAGCCGTTTTTACAGGTTTAGCCTTAACTTTGCCGACGACCGGCGTGACTACTGCTACATCGGAGAGAATCTCAAACCTGTCTGTAGCCACCATCTCGCCGGGCGCAAGACCCTTGCTGACGACAGCCCACTTACCTACCCTGGAACTGACACTAACCGGACGGCTCTCCACCGAGCCATCAGCCGAAACCACATATACATAACTCTCACCTTCTTCCTCGCGAACTGCAACGGCAGGCACGGTCATGGCGCCCTCAATCACATCAAGAAGCACCCTGACTTTTGTCTTCTCTCCGGGGAGCAGGCAACCGTCGGGATTCGGCATCTCGGCACGGACGGATATGGTGCCGGTGGCGGTGTCGACTACGGGATCGGCGAAATCCACCAATCCCCGATAGGGATATTCGCTTCCGTCGGCAAGCGTGATGGTCACATAGGAAGGAAGCCTATCGAGACATTCGCCGTCATCCGCACAGCGGAGATTCACATTGCGATCCTTGCTCTTGAAGTATTCGAGCGAGGTCATTGAGAAATCGACCATCACGGTGTCGCTTCTGACTATTGTGGCGAGAAGAGACTTCCCTCCGGGTCCGATGAGTGCTCCGACATCGACCATACGCTCGGAGATATAGCCAGAGATCGGCGCCGCCACTCGGGTATAGCCGAGTGTGACCTGAGCCTCGAGGAGATCCACCTTGCAGATCTCTACATCGGCCTCGGCGCACTCGACGGCCGCCTCGGCGTTGTCAAGGTCGAGCTGGGATGCGGCTTTCTGAGTGAAAAGCGGACGGATACGGCTTAGATCACGGTCGGCCTTATTCTTAAGGGCCTTTGCACGATCGAGTTGCGCACGGGCGCGGTCTACCTGGGCCTGATACAGTTTCGGATCGATTATGAAAAGGGTCTGTCCTTTCCTCACATAGCTTCCTTCCCTGAAAAGCATTTTCTCAAGAATTCCCTCCACACGTGCCGTCACATCAACAGACTGGCTGGCCCGAATGCTGCCATCGAACTCCTCGTAGACATCGAGGCGGGCAGTATCGACCATCGCGACACTCACCTCGGGCAGCATTTCCACTCCGGAAGAGCGACGCGGGACCAGAAGCCACACCGACAGACCAACGACGACAAGCACTCCGATGAGGAGAAAGCCCCACCGAGGGAAACCACCCTTATGTCCGGACTGAAATGAATCAGCCCCTTCTTTCAGATCGCCCATATCATTTTCTTTTAAATTATATTCCTCACAATCCACCAGAGCATCACCGATCCGGCGAGAGACCATATCACCGCGGGGGAGTGAACCACGCCGTAGATCCGCGGATAGTTTTCCCGGCAAACTTCCAGCAAAAGGAGAAACGCTATGACGGGAAGCATGCAAAGGGCATAGGCGTTGGCAGTCCATGCGGCGTGCAGGTCGGCGTGCATCAGTGCGTGGGCCATCCTCTGAGAGCCGCAACCGGGGCAGTCGGTGCCTGTAGCCATCTTCCAAAGGCATTTCGGCATCCACCTCACCTCCACAGGGTCGATAAAGTAGTAGACCACTGCAAGGAGCGTAAAAACCGCCGCTACGGTCACAATCCAAAATATCCTCTTATTCAGCATCATTAATCCTAAGACCCCAGGCAGACTTTATCTTTCGGCGAACCGCCACTATATTGACCGCAACAACGATCAACGCCAGAGTTGTGGCTATAATGAGTCCCCACACGAGTCCTCCGGAAGCACCCCCGAGGCCTTCAAGGGCTCCAGCATACAAGGAGCGCAACGCAATGAGGGACCCGATAGAAAGCACCCATGCAACCGCACAGCCCGAAAGAATCATGCCCGAATAGGGAGCGCCGACCTTGCCCAGAGGGGCACCGAGCATCAACAGGCTATGGATCACCTGACGGTTTTTCTCCATAAGCAACGACACTGAAAGCATCAGCACGAACAGGGACAGCAGCGTGATGACAGCTCCTATAGCCATAACAATGCCCACAACCAGCTTCAACAGAAACGCCGCAGAACTGCCCGACTTGTCGCCGGCCACCTCCAGTCCATGTGAGGAAAGATAGTCGGAAATGGCAGTGTCGCCTGGAGAAGAGACATCCACGATGAGACGCGAGGGAGCAGCAGCCGCGCCCTCTCCGAGCCTTGAATTTGCATATTGCATGAAGGCATCCGGAACGAGCACGGTATTGAGGCGATTGCTGAATCCGGCGATGCGCCCTTCCATCTGCAAGGAGCGTGCGCCGTCCTCGCTGCGCATGTAGAGTTTCAACGGAATGCCCGATATGAGCTGCTCGCTGAGCTGCGGAAGACCTGCAGATCCGGCGAAACCGAAATTATAGAGAGCGAGATAGTCTTTCGGAATCATGACGGGCACTATGTCCTGACCCGGCTCGAAACGCCAGTCGGCAGGAGGAAGATCTACGAAGGAATCCGGCACAGACTCAAAGAAAAGCGCGGTCTCCATGCCACGTCCGCCCTGGCTGACTGAGGCATAGACCCGGAAGTCGGAACTACTGAACTCCCCTACTCTCCTTACCCACGGCTGAGCCTTGAGGTCGGCCATCTCGCTTTCGGAGAAGCGTGTCGACCCACGGTCGCCAAGCGTGCTGGCGGAAGTCACTTTCTTATTGAGCACAAGATAATCCGTATTGACCACGCTTTCGTTATCGGCCCATATGGCGCGGGAATCCACATAAAACATTGCCGCTCCCCCAATAATGAGAAGGCCGATGAAGTTGGACAGAGCGAATCCGGCAATGCGGGAGAATGAAGTGTTCTTTCTCAGAAGCTTTGCTATGAGGCTCATCAGAGATTCAATTTTTCAGGATT
>JAIDTS010000265.1 GCA_029060585.1 Muribaculaceae bacterium | reverse complement strand
TTCTGACCGATGATGTTCAGCAGGACCTCGAAGGGCGCGTTGCGGTCGGTCTGCGCCAGCTTATCGGTCGCCGATGCCCAAATGTTCATTCTCTCACGCTCCTGCATGGAAAGCTGCTTGACGAGATTGGTTGAGATGATAAGGAATATTATCACCGATATCGTGGAGCAGATCAGGAAGACCGTCTTTCCGTATTGGTCGGAAATCACTGAGAGTTTCATCGGCCGTCGCTTCAGATGTATTTTATCTTGGCCTTCTTGGTCACGCGGCATGTATTGTCGGCAAACAAGGCTTCGCCAGGTTGCAGTGTGACGATCTCCGCTGCGATGTCGGCGTCTTCAGGATTTTCGATCTCGCATCCTCCCTCAAGCCATTGTGCCGGATTTTCAAGCAGACGGTCGAGGATGTCCGGATCGTTGACAACCCTGAATTTTCCATGATGCCCGTCAGGCACATCCATGCGGTAGACAGATGATTCTACGTTGAGCGATCTCGAGGCCTTGACGAAAAGTCCCTTTTGGTTGACGTAGCCGAGGAATACTACCGGTGGCAGGCCTCCCTGGCGTCCCGTAGGCTGGGGTTTTGGAGCTGCCGTAGATGCGGCAGAAGCCGGCTGTGTCTGCTCCGGGCGCTTGGCCGAAGGCTGCTGTGTGGGCTGCGAAGGCTCCTGAGGTCTCTGCTGCTGGCCGCGCTGGCGCAAAGCGGAGAGTTCGCGTTTGGCCGCGTCAAGCTCCCGGCGTGCGGCGTCTGCCTCCCTCTTTGCGTGATCAAGCTGGCCTTCCAGTGCGTCGCACTGGGCCTTGAGCTGCTTGATTTCCTCGTTTTTCGAAGTCAGGCTGCTCGCGTATTGCTCGCGCATCTTATTCTGCTCCTCTTTGGCTGCACGCTTGGCCTCGCGGATTTCCTTCTCGCCTGCCTTATGGTCGGCAAGAGTGGCGCCTGTCTCCTTCATGCTCTTCGAAGCGTACATGACGAGCCAGATCACGACACCCACGAGCACTACAAGAATACCTATATACCATCCCGTGTTGCTCGACTTCTTCGGCTGTTCCTCCGCCAGACCTGCATCCGCCTCCGCCTGTGCTACGGCTGCCTCTACGGCATCCGCGGCGGCGGTCTCCTGATTTTCGGGAGCGTTGGAGCCGGTGGCTTCAGCGGTTGCAGGGGCTTCGGCCGCCACGTTCTGCTCCGCTGCCTTTGTTTCGGCACTCTTTGTTTCTGCCGGTTTAGGTTCCGAAGGTGTCTGCTCTGCCGGTTTGGCGGCGGAAGGATCAGACACATTTATTTTGTTGAGGTTCTTGGCAAGGATACCGAGGCATTTCTTGCCGTCGGCCTTAAGGCCAGGCGCGTTGAAAAAGGTCTTGCTCCAGTATTCTACAAGTTTTTTCTTGTCCCACGACGCATAGTCTTTCGGAACGGCGACTGCGTTGAAGCTCTTGATATTTTCCTGCTCCTTGGCTTTTAGCGACTTGGAGAGCTCCGCTACACTCGAGGGATTGAGCTTGTCGAGATAGTCCGAGCCGTTGTTGGCATAGCGCAGATAGTGCTTCGCCGCGAGGGCCCTCGCCTGCTCCATCTCCTTGTCGGTGACGGCGAAAGACGGGATAGCGGTGACCAAGGCCACCGCTACCGTTAGTATTTTGAGAAGATAGTTCATCAGCGGTATTTTATTCTTCTGCTTCCTTCATGTTGTGGAATACGTTCTGCACGTCGTCGTCGTCCTCGAAGCGTTCGAGCAGTTTCTCGATGCTCTCGCGCTGTTCGGGAGTGACATCCTTGTAGTCTGTCGGGATTCTCTCGAACTCTGCGCTGACGATCTCCATTCCGGATCCTTCGAGAAATTTCTGGATGTTGTTGAATTGATCGAATGCGCCGTATACGAGCCATTCCTCCTCCTCAGCCTCAAGCTCTGCGTCGAGATCCATAAGTTCCAGCTCGAAGTCCTCGAGGCTTGTCTCGGGATTCGGCTTTACGTGGAATACGCTCTTGTGGTCGAAAAGGAATGAGAGTGAACCCTGTGTGCCCAGAGAGCCGCCGTGCTTTGTGAAGTAACTGCGCACGTTTGCCACTGTACGCTGGTTATTGTCGGTGGCGGTCTCCACTACGATTGCGATGCCGAAGGGGCCATATCCTTCATATACGATCTCCTTGTAGTCCGAGGCGTCCTTGTCGGTAGCCTTCTTGATGGCGCGCTCGATGGTGTCCTTGGGCATGTTGGCTGCCTTCGCATTGTGCATGAGCATGCGGAGGCGTGGATTCATGTCGGGATCAGGACCGCCGGCCTTGACGGCAATGGTGATTTCCTTACCGATGCGTGTGAATGTTCTTGACATATTGCCCCAGCGTTTAAGCTTGCGGGCCTTGCGGAATTCAAATGCTCTTCCCATATTTAGTTTTTTTAGTCTTCAGTCTTTAGTCTTAAGTCTTAAGCGTTAAGTCTTAAGTCTTAAGAATGTCAGTTATGAGGTAATTAATCATTGATCATTAATCATTGATAATTGATCATTGATAATTGATCTTTATCTCAGCGTAGCGCCAAGCTGCTGCTGCAGGCTCTTGATGATCTTGTCCATCACTCCGTCGATCTGCTTGTCCTTTAGCGTGTTCTCCGGATCCTGGATGGTGAATGCCACTGCATACGACTTCTTGCCCTCCGGAAGGTTCTTGCCTTCATATACATCGAAGAGTCTTACGTCGCGCAGGAGCTTTCCGCCTGCCTTTCTGGCGCATGCCTCCACAGCATCGAATGCAGTGGCGGTGTCGAGAAGAAGCGCGAGGTCGCGTCTTACGGGCTGTGTCTTCTCAAGCGGTGCGTATGTTGTCTGGAACTTGGCGGCCAGTTTGCAGAGATAACTCCAGTCGATGCGCGCGTAGCATACTTCCTGATCGATGTCAAGCATCTTCAGGGTCTTGCGGCTCAGTATGCCGAGAGTGGCCAGCGGTTTGCCGCTGCGGTGCGCGATCTCGAGTTTTGCACTGAAAGTCTCGTCTGAACCCTGGGTCATCTTCAGGCCCGAGACTGCGACGCCGGTCTTCGTG
Source organism: Muribaculaceae bacterium (assembly GCA_029060585.1). The sequence goes on along the minus strand of JAIDTS010000265.1, from coordinate 4,527 downwards.
AAGATATTGAGCACGGTGGCCTTGAGATCAAACACAGTGGCTTCGGCTGCCTGGCGGTTCCAGCCTGCCGACTGAAGGTTGCCCGTCATCCACAGGGCAAGTTCCATATGCTCGGAATATTGCACAAGGGGCTTTTCATCCGTCTTCTCCTTTGAGCCGTCAAACGAATAGACGTTTCCGAACTCGTAGAATTTCAGGTCGGAAGCCTTACGGTTGACGTTGTGCGCGATGCTCTCGAGTCCGCCGAAGAGAAGCGTCTGTCGCATCACTCCGAGATCGTTGCTGAGCGGATTCATCACCTTCACGCTGTTTTCAAGCGGGAAGTCGGCGTTGCCGTCGTAGTATTTCACGGCCGAGAGTGAATTGTTCATTATCTCGCGGAAACCCTGACCCGTGAGGTCGTTGCTCACCACCTGCTGCAGCGCGTAGGCCTCGTCTACGGCAGTGCGCTTCGAGAGGTTGGCGTGCATCTCCGTTCCGAACTCCACGTTGTTGTAGCCGTAGATGCGGAGAATCTCCTCCACTACGTCGCAGGGACGCGTTACGTCTACACGGTATGTCGGAACCTTGATGGAGAGGATATCCTCGTCGTCTGTTTCCTTCACCTCGAATTCGAGTGCGCGGAGGATTCCGATGATGGTCTCGCGCGGAATCTCCTTTCCAATAAGGCCGCAACAATACTTCAAGGAGAAATCCATTTCTACCGGTTTCACCGGCTCCGGATAGCAATCCACTATTTCGCCGCATATCTCGCCTCCTGCTATCTCGCGGATAAGAACTGCGGCAAGCTTTGCGGCATATTCGCACATATTGGGGTCGGTGCCACGTTCGTAGCGGAACGAGGCGTCCGTGCTTAGGCCGTGGCGGCGTGCCGTGCGGCGTATGGAGGTAGGATTGAAATAGGCACTTTCGATGAAGACATCGGTAGTTGCTTCTGTCACTCCCGAGTCAAGACCTCCGAACACACCTGCGATACACATCGGTTTCTCAGCGTCACAGATCATGAGGTCCTTATCGCTGAGGCTGCGCTCCATCTCGTCGAGTGTGACGAACTTTGTTCCTTCCGGACATGTACGCACCACAATCTTCTCTCCCGCCACCTTTGCGAGGTCGAAGCAGTGGAGAGGCTGGCCAATACCGAGCAGGATGAAGTTGGTGATGTCCACTATGGAATTGATCGGACGCTGTCCGGCTGCAACGAGAAGATTCTTGAGCCATTCGGGAGATTCCCCTACCTTCACGCCCCGTATGGTAACTCCGCAGTAGCGAGGGCATAATTTCGAGTCTTCTACCTCCACAGTCACAGCGCCGGATTCCTTGTCTACGGAAAATCCCGATACGTCGGGAACGCTGATCTCTGGCATTTCAACGCCGGCCGCATTTCCCTTTTCAAGGATACGGGCCCATTGATAGGCCTTGAGGTCGCGGGCGCAGCCATAGTGGCTTGCGGCGTCCACGCGGTTGGGAGTCAGCTCCACCTCCAGGCGGTAGTCGCTCTCCACATTGAAGTAGGCAGCGGCCTCTGTTCCGGCAGGTACGTCGTCGGGAAGCACCATGATTCCGGCGTGGTCATGACCGAGACCGATCTCATCTTCCGCGCATATCATACCGTGCGACTCAACGCCGCGCAGCTTGCCCTTCTTGATTGTGAACTCCTTGTCACCGTCATAGAGGACGGTGCCGATAGTAGCGACGACCACAGTCTGGCCTGCCGCCACGTTCGGAGCGCCGCATACGATCTGTAGCGGAGCCTCGCCCCCTACGTCGACCGTAGTCACATGCATATGGTCGCTGTCCGGATGGGGTTCGCACGTAAGCACCTTGCCTATCTTAAGGCCGCGGAGTCCGCCGCGGATAGACTCCACCTCTTCAATCTGGTCGCATTCCAGACCGGTGGATGTGAAAGCAGCCGCCAGTTCCTTCGGCGACTCATTGAAATCGATATAGCGTTTAAGCCACTTGTATGAGATATCCATAAAGGTATTGTTATCGGTTGTTTAAGCCATGGGAAAGGCTGCGCGACAAGCCCCATCGGCTCCCGCATTCCCTTTCAACTTGCAAAAGTACAAAATAATTGTCTAATATGCAAATCGAATTTTATAATATCATTCAGACAGCTACGTTATTCCATTATGACTATGACTCCTAAGACCCTTCTTCTCCTCCCCTTCTTCTACGCGATGATCCTTCTTGCGTTTTTTCAATTCAAATCCTCTATCCTGAACGTCAGTCCACGATGCTGCTTACCATTTTCAAAGTTGGCCCCTATGAGAAAGACCTTTCTTTTCTCCATCGCATAACGTCCGGCATAGTCACGGGAATGGATCTGCCCCATTGCCTCCTCCACACTCTTATTGTATTTGAATTCAAATATGTAGATGTAGCGTCCAGCTATCACCTCTATATCGCTCCGCCCCTTGTAGCCGTCATGCTCTGCTATAGCGTGCGAACCGCTTAACACAGCAAGAAGGTAGGTGATGGCTCTGTAGGATGATTCCTTATGGTCTGCTCCGGGAAGATCTTTCAGCAGAGATGCAAGTCTGGCCATGAAGTCATGCGGACGGCCGCCGAAAAGGTCCTGTTTGAAATGGGTAAACCTGAACGGACTGTCGGGCAACTGGGATTCCGGGATATAGACACGCAGTAGGTCTTCGTAGAAGCCTATCTCGACTTCTCGATTCGGAAATCGCAAGGCATAGAGCCTCATATCCTTGTCATAAGAGTCGATAGTGAGGTATCCGGTCTGGAACATCAGCGGAAGAGGATTGCGGTCGTCTATACCTACAGCGATAAGTTCCTTCTTAGTACACATCTGTCCGTTGAGGTCAGGCGGGAATATGCCCTGTGCCTTTACTCTACGTGCAAGGAAAATCGGAGTGCCGGAGTCAAACCAATATGGATCGATCTCCTTGTTGGTCAAGGCCTTTAGAATACTATAGGGATTGTAGAGCCTCGAGCCTTTAAGGGCAAACATATAACCGTCGTAATATATCCTCAAGGTCCGGATGGTATTATTGAAATCCTCCTCTCGTTCCTCGGCAAGAGCGTCAATGCCTGATCGGAAATAATGGAGCAACTCATCCTCTGTCCATCCGCATATGTCGGCATATTCGTTGACCATCGAAATGTCGTTGAGGTTGTTAAGATCGCTGAAGATACTTACCTTGCTGAAGCGGCTCACTCCCGTGATGAAGGCAAAGCGTATGTATTCATCCATGCTCTTCAGATTGCCGAAGAAGCTCTTAAGTATTCTTTGGTTCTTTTCATAAAGTTCCGGGTTATCCTCTATGTCAAGAAGCGGCTTGTCATACTCATCTATGAGGACTACGACTTTGCGTCCCGTCTGATCGTAGGCAGATTCGATAAGACGCCTGAAACGACGGGCGAGAGTCAAATCTTCCGGATTACGGCCATAAATTTTTTCATAATCCCTCAGCAGCCCGTCAAGAAGTAGCTCTAGTCCGTTTTCAAGGCTAAAGTTTTCGGCATTCAGGTCAAAGCGTATTACCGGAGAAGGAGTCCAATCCAGATCCAAGCTGTCGGCGGCAAGACCTTGGAAAAGGTCCCTCCGACCTTCAAAATATGACTTAAGGGTCGAGAGCAGGAGACTCTTCCCAAACCGACGCGGGCGGCTAAGGAAAATATACTGGCCTTGGCTGAGCAAAGTCTTGATATAAGATGTCTTGTCTACATAAACGAATCCTTCCTCGATTATCTTCGAAAAGGTCTGGATTCCTACCGGGTATTTCAGCATGCTCATGATCCTCAAAATTTTGGCAAATATACGAAAAAAAACGTTGATTTGCAAATTTCAACGCTGAAGCCACCATATATACCGCCTCATAAAACAATAGGGACTAATTTGACACATATCTCAGTATTTTACCTTGCAAATGTAACACAACTATCCGTCATCTCCAAATTAATAAAAAAGAAGACTCCCACTCTCATCTTGCACTACATAAGCTAAATGATTGAGTCCATTTTAAAAAGTGGACTCAATAAGTTATAATACAGCAGTGGCAAGGTTATTCTATCACTTCCCAAAAACCTCCTTTTGTCGGGCCAATGTGTCTTAACTTGAAAACCTCACGATAAATCACTGCCGTAACACCGCCTTGCTCAACAGTAAATTCCGGACGCTTAAGAATACCTGAAACAGCACCAAGAAGTTGGGTATTTCCTGTTGCTTCCAGTTGCTTTCCAGAAACAGTCGAAACAGTATAAGGCAATAGAAATCAGTTTGCAACCCGACATATAATAAAGATGATTTGATTATTTTCTTCCTACAAGAGTTTTGACTCCATTTACGATATAGAATCCCGGCGAAAGAGCGTCAATACTCTCTGAATTATTCAGCACTTTAACGCCATTTATCTCATAAACATTATATTTTTTCACACCATCAGTGACAACATCTTCGATCGCTGCGGCATTAGTTATGTCAATTAGGTCATAAGCAAGTGAGCCTAATCCGATTTCAGCTGCATAATCTACGATATGGGCACCATGTCTGCCGTTAATACG
>JAIDTS010000264.1 GCA_029060585.1 Muribaculaceae bacterium | reverse complement strand
TTTCTCGTGGGAGAGGTAGTCATGGCCGGCATTACGGGTGTGCCTCCACATAAGGAGATATCGAAGACGGCACTCGGAGCGGAGGACTCGGTCAGCTGGCGCTATGTGAAGGATGCGGTGGAGGAATGTATCCGTCTCAAAGAGGAAGGCTGGAGGATATGCGTGCTGGAGCAGGCTCACGGAAGCATAGATCTGATGGATTTCTCTCCTGAGGAAGGAAAGAAATATCTGCTTGTGGTGGGCAATGAGGTGTCGGGTGTAGACCAGAGGATAGTGGACATGGCCGATGTCATTCTTGAGATTCCTATGCACGGAGTAAAGCACAGTCTCAACGTGGCTGTAAGTGCCGGAATGGCTATATGGAAGATATCAGACAGTCTGATGCCATGAATTTAATTTTAACTTTTAGGGAGAATGTTTGTTATGTAGGTATCTTTTAACGTTTAATCATATTTATTATGAAAAGACATCTACTTATACTTCCTCTTCTTGCCATGCTTCTGCTTACGCTTCCTTCATGCGGCGACGTCAACTACTGGGAACCTGAACCGCCGTATGGCTGGGACAATACTTTTTATGACGACAATCTTACGGGGTGCTGGCAGCTGTATCAGGTCAATTCCGACTATGTGAGGGGTGACCAGGTGAATTATATGCAGTTCTACGGTGATGGCCGTGGAATGTATTTCTATTACGAACGGGGGTATGAGGAGACTGAACGACTCGCCTACTGGTGTCAGCGTTCTGTCAGCGGAACTTCCTCGCTTCAGGTCAACATCGATTATGAATACGGCAGTCCTTCTACGATGAACTACTGGTTTAGCGACCGTGACACGCTATGGATGCAATGGCGCAACTCCTACGGAGTGCAGACCTACGTATATAAGTACTATGGCCGCTACGCGCCATGGTAAACTCTTGAAAAAGTTATAAACTCACCTACGGCTTCATTTTATATGAGATGGGGCCTGATTATAGTCCTTGAGGTTTCTGCTTGAGGACTTTTTTCATTTTAAATTAAAAATTCCAAATTCAAAATTCTAAATTATCCGAAAAAATTGATTATCTTTGTCCTCTATGAAGGATTTCACTGAAGAAGACATCGAAAGAATCGAGAATATGGCCGACAGCGATGACGCTGCCGGCATCCGCCTCGAGATAGCAGACCTGCATCCGGCCGACATAGCCGAGCTATTGCGCAAGCTAAATATAAGGCAGGCGGAATGGCTCTTCAACCTTATCGACGATAAGGAGAAGAAAGCCGATGTGCTTATGGAGCTCGACGAGGAAGACCGTAAGAAGCTTATCGAGCACATGGAGCCGGAACAGATCGGCGAGTTCATCGACGAGCTCGATACCGACGACGCCGTCGACCTTATCCAGGAGCTTGACGAGGAAGACCGCGAGGAGGTGATCCAGCATATCGACGATATGGAGCAGGCCGGCGATATCGTAGACCTTCTTCAGTATGACGAGGATACGGCCGGCGGTCTTATGGGCACCGAGTACATTGCCGTCAACGAGAACTGGTCGATGCCGGAATGCCTTAAGGAGATGCGTCGTCAGGCCGAAGACCTCGATGAAATTTACTACGTATATGTCATCGACGACGACAACCGCCTTAAGGGTATCCTTCCCCTTAAGAAGATGATCACGGATCCGTCGGTATCGAAGATCAAGCATGTGATGCAGACCGATCCGGTCAAGGTGCATACGGATACGCCTATAGATGAGGTAGCCATCGACTTCGAGAAATATGACCTTGTGGCCATGCCGGTAGTCGACTCCATCGGACGTCTTGCCGGACAGATCACCGTCGACGACATCATGGACCAAGTACGCGAGCAATCGGAACGCGACTATCAGTTGGCTTCGGGTATCTCCTCCGACGTGGATGTGGATGACTCCGTATTCGCGCAGACCAAGGCACGAATACCGTGGCTTCTGATAGGCATCATAGGCGGTATAATAAACTCGGTCATACTGACCGGATTCGAGGCGCAGATAGCGGCTGTCACCGCACTCGCCATCTTCATCCCGCTTATAGGAGGCACGGGAGGTAACGTCGGCGTTCAGGCATCGGCAATCGTAGTGCAGGGTCTCGCCAACGGACGTCTCGAGATAAAGGATGCCTGGAAGCAGATAGGACGCGAAGTGATGGTGGCGTTGCTCAACGCTGTGGTCATAAGCGGAGTTGTGCTTGTATATGTGCTGTTTACTCAACCGCATATGTATGCCGTCTCGTTCGCTGTGGCGGCCTCGCTCTTCTGTGTGGTGATATTTGCGACTGTCTTCGGCACCTTCGTACCTCTTACACTCGAGAGGATGAAGATTAACCCCGCGCTTGCCACAGGTCCCTTCATACAGATCATGAACGACGTGGTAGGCCTTCTCATCTATGTGGCCATGTCTACGTGGATGCTATCCCTCTTTCCGCTTTCAAGTAATGCATAAAGCACAATGCTTAATTCATAATTACTCCAAAGTCACGGTTTGTTTCGGTGGCAGAGCCTATGGTTCTGCTACTTCTGAAGACTGAAGACTAAAGACTGAAGACTTATAGAAAATGGCCAAGATAGTAGAGACTCCTTTGATGAAGCAGTATTTCGAGATGAAGAAGAAGCATCCCGACGCCATACTGCTTTTCCGTGTGGGCGACTTTTACGAGACTTTCTCCGATGACGCGATCGAGGCAAGCTCCATACTCGGCATCACGCTTACGCGGCGCGCCAACGGCTCGGCTCAGTCGGTGGAACTCGCCGGTTTTCCTCATCACGCTCTCGATACCTATCTTCCGAAGCTCGTAAGGGCAGGAAAGAGGGTTGCCATATGCGAGCAGCTCGAGGATCCAAAGCTTACCAAGAAACTGGTGAAGCGCGGCATCACCGAGCTTGTCACTCCGGGAGTCAATACTAATGATGCGTCGATGGACGGGACCGAAAAGAATTTCCTCGCAGGAGTGCATTTCCAGCGTACGGGGAAGGGAAAGCCTGTGAGAGCCGGCATAGCCTTCCTCGACATCACAACAGGCGAGTTTCTCGCTGCCGAGACAGCTCCAGAGGAAATAGACAAACTCCTTTCTGCCTTCGCTCCCAAGGAACTCCTCCGCATGAACGGCACGCGTGAGGTATGCTCCGAGCTGATATCATGGAAATGCCCGGTGTTTGACATGGAAGACTGGGTATACACGGAGGATTCCGCCCGTGAGAGGCTGCTTAAGCAGTTTCAGACAGCTACACTGAAGGGTTTCGGCCTTGACGACATGCCGCTCGCATTAATTGCTGCTGGAAGTCTGCTCTACTATCTCGATATAACGGGGCATACCAATACGTCGCACATCACCGTGCTTTCGCGCATCGACAGCGAGCGCTTCCTACGCATGGATCCCTTTACGCTGCGCAATCTGGAGCTTACTTCCTCCGCCTCCGGAGCCAAGGGCCTGACTCTCTTCAGCGTGCTCAACCATACCGTCACTCCCATGGGTGCGCGTCTATTAGGCACAAACCTCGCTTTTCCTCTTCTCGACGTGGCGAAAATCAACGAGCGGCACGCGATGGTAGACTTTTTCTTCCGCGACACAGACCGCCGCGACTATACACGCACCTGCCTTCAGGCTATCGGCGACATGCAGCGCATGATAGGCAAGACATCCAACCGTCGCGCCCAGCCGCGCGACCTGATATCACTTGCCACATCCATGGAAGGAAGCATGCGCCTGAAAAAGTCGCTGGCTTCCTCCGATTCTCCCGAAATGGTAAGGATAGCGGAGGAGATGCAGCCGCTCGAGCAGTATATAGGGCTTATCAAGGCTACTATAGCTCCGGACGCTCCGGCTGTCTTCAACAAGGGAGGCTCCATAGCGGAGGGAGTGTCGAAGGAACTCGACGAATACCGTGGTCTGCATAAGAACGCGCGGGCAGCTCTCGACGCCATCTGTGCCCGCGAGATAGAGAGCACAGGCATTACGTCGCTGAAGATAAGCTACAACAATGTATTCGGCTACTACATCGAGGTGCGCAATACCCACAAGGACAAGGTGCCGGCGGAGTGGATAAGGAAGCAGACGCTCGTCAACGCCGAACGCTACATAACAGAGGAACTTAAGGATTTCGAGCAGAAGATACTGACGGCATCCGACCGTATAGCGCAGATAGAGGGGGAGATCTATGCCCGCCTCCTCGACCATCTCGCGCAGGCATGCGCTCCGATGCAGAAGAGTGCGAATGCGGCGGCGGAAATAGACTTCATATTGAGCATGGCCGATGCGGCTGCCTCCAACGGGTATGTACGTCCGGTGGTGGATGATTCCACTTCCCTTGAGATCATAGAGGGTCGCCATCCGGTCATAGAGAAACGTCTTCCTCCCGGCGAACCTTATATATCCAATACCGTGCGTCTTGACTGCGAACGCAATCAGATACTGATGATCACCGGACCTAACATGAGCGGTAAGTCGGCCCTGCTCCGGCAGACGGCTCTTATCGTCATTATGGCCCAGATGGGTTCGTTTGTACCGGCGGAGTCTGCGAGAATAGGAATAGTCGACAAGATATTCACGCGTGTCGGCGCCAGCGACAACATCTCCTCAGGAGAATCCACCTTCATGGTGGAGATGAGCGAGGCTGCCTCGATTCTCAACAATATGAGCGGCCGCTCCCTGATACTCTTCGACGAGCTCGGCCGTGGCACATCTACCTATGACGGCATTTCCATAGCATGGTCTATAGTGGAGCATATCCATGAAAACGGCCGTTATGCTCCCAAGACCCTCTTCGCGACCCACTATCATGAGCTCAACGAGATGGAGAAATCCTTCAATCGTATCCACAACTGGAGCGTGTCTGTGAAGGATATAAAGGGAAAGGTAGTGTTTCTTCGTAAGCTCGTCAAGGGGGGATCGGAACACTCGTTTGGCATTCATGTGGCCAAGCTCGCCGGTATGCCCCCGTCGATCGTGAAGCGTGCCGACCAGGTGCTCGAGCGTCTTGAATCGGCCGCACGCAATGAGGGCAACAACGGAGTGGACAGTGTGGCGAAGGGAAAACTCGGAGAGATAGCGGGTCAGCGCGATGGCTACCAGCTCAGTTTCTTCCAGCTTGACGATCCACTGCTGAGCCAGATACGCGACCGCATACTGACAATAGATATAGACAATCTGACTCCACTACAGTCGCTGACAGTTCTTCATGACCTCAAGTCTCTTCTCACGGGTAAATAAAAATTCTGTATGATGTCTTTAAGGTCTTTAAGACCTTAAAGACCTTAAAGACCTTAAATATGACTCACTGTCTCATATTGATCTTATCCCTCATAAATTTCGTCGATACCCGCGTAGGCACCGCGGAGGCCTCCACGATGACTGCCGGACTTTTCGGCAAAGGCTCCGAGGAGCATGGCCAGACAATACCCGCTGTATGCGTGCCCCACGGCATGACGCTCTGGACACCACAGACACGGGACACCGAGGAGAAATGTATAGCGCCGTATTATTATGCCGACACAGACCTTCAGGGTTTCCGCGCGAGCCACTGGATATCCGGAGGCTGCACGCAGGACTACGGCAGCGTGTCGCTTGCGGCTCTTGGAGAGAAACTACGGACAGCACCGCTCTCACGTGCCGCGCGACTTGATCGCGATTCGGAAGTGGCCCGGCCCGATTATTATTCTGTATCTCTTCCTGAAGAGGAGATGAAGGCTGAGATGACCGGTCTTTCCCGCGCCGGAATTTTCCGGTTCACATACGATGGTGACGGTATAGGGCATCTTGTGGTCAATCCAAATACCGACGAAGGTGCCGGATGGATAGAGGTCGACACTGTCAGGCGTGAGATACGCGGTTGCAATCCTGTGCACCGCATATATCAGGGCTGGGGAGAACCGGCTGGTTTCTCAGGATGGTTTGTCGTCAGCTATCCTGAAGATCTTGAAGTTGTCTCATCCGGTGTGTTCAATGGCGACGATGTGTATGAAGGCTCGTCAAAGGCAGAGGGAGTTCCGGGCATAGGGGGCTACATATCCTTCAAAAGGCAAAAGGATGTGCCCGTAACAGTCAAGTTAGGCAACAGTTTCACATCGCTTGATGGCGCACGTCTTAATCTTGAAAGCGAGATTCCTGGTTGGGATTTTGAAGAGGTTCGTGCCCGGACTGCCGGCATATGGGAAGATCATCTCGGAAAGATAGAGGTGGAAGGGGGATCGGATGAGGATAAGGGAAAGTTTTACGGCTCTCTCTACCGCGCGTCGCTGCTTCCGCGTGTGGTGAGCGATGTCGACGGCAGCTATGTTTCTTTTGCCGGGAGCGGAGAGATTCTTAAGATGGAGCCGGGCCGCGACTATTACGACGACTATTCTATGTGGGATACCTACAGGGCGGAACATCCCCTCATTACAATTCTTGATCCCAAGCGTAGCGCCGACATGATGTATTCGCTCGTGTTGAAGGCACGTCAGGGAGGATGGATGCCGATATTTCCCTGCTGGGGAAGCTATACCGCCGCCATGATAGGCGACCACTGTTCGGCGGCCATAGCGGATGCGGCGGCCAAGGGAGTGACAGACTTTCCTATTGAGGAGGCATACGCGTATCTCAGGAAGAATGCGTTCGAGTCTCCCGCCACTCGTCAGGAATATGTCGACGGCAAGGGTAGACGGGCTCTTGATTCTTATCTTAAATATGGCTATGTGCCTCTTGAAGACGGAGTGGAGGACGCTTTCCATAAGAAGGAGCAGACGTCGCGCACTCTCGAGTATGCCTTCGATGACTTCGCTCTTTCACGCCTTGCGCGTCAATTGGGACATAACGAGGATGCGGAGGTGCTTGAGAGGCGTTCCCAAAACTACCGAAATGTGATAGACCCGAATCTCGGATATGCCAACGGTCGCTATGCCGATGGTACATGGACCGACAGCGTGAATCCTTTTACGTTCAATTCCTTTATTACGGAAGGGGCTCCATGCCACTACACATGGTATGTGCCGCACGATCCTGAGGGTCTTATAGAGATACTTGGCGGAAAGGAAATTGTAGAGGCCAAGCTCGACTCATTGTTTGAATTGAAAAGATATTGGCACGGCAATGAGCCGTGCCATCAGATAGTGTATCTGTATGATGCGGTAGGGAGGCCTGACAAGGCGGCTAAATGGATCCGTCATATAATGGACACTGAGTATAAGGATATTCCGGGAGGACTGTCGGGCAACGACGATGCGGGGCAGATGTCAGCCTGGTATGTATTCTCGGCGATGGGCTTCTATCCTGTATGCCCGGGTCTTCCTGAATACTGGCTCGGGGTGCCGCTCTTCGACAAAGTGACTATTCACACATCGGGAGATAAACCATTTGTCATAGAGAAAGATGCTGCCCTGAATGTTCCTACGATTGAGGGAATAGAACTTGAAGGGTATCGTCTGCCTCATGCATCTGTCATATCGGGAGGATGCCTTAAACTTAATAGATAAGGGATGGAAAAGAGGCGTTTCGGGAAGACGGGATGGTTTCCTTTCTCCTCAAACTAAGTCTCTTATACACATCCCGAGCCCACGAGACGCTCATGAATATCGAAAG
>JAIDTS010000263.1 GCA_029060585.1 Muribaculaceae bacterium | reverse complement strand
GAATATTCCACACGGGGCGGAACCTCCTGATAGAAGGTTCGGACCACAAGACCGTCGGCCTCAAGAGTACGGAGAGTATTTGACAGAACCCTTGATGAAATATCCGGTATTTTCCGACCAAGCTCATTGTACCGAATCGGCTCGTTCTCGCTCAAGACGAGTATGACGAGCAATGCCCATTTATTTCCGAAACGAGCTACGACATTTCTTACAGGACATATCTCTATGATTGAGTTCAGGAGTTCTTTCTTTCTCATCTTTCCTTTCTTTAGACTGCAAAGTTACTGGATTATCATCATATTTCCAAACATATTTTGATAAGATATTTTTTTTGAAAATTTTTAAAACGCAATTGCCTGATAACCATCAAAAGCGATAAAAAGGTTACTAATATAGTAAAATGTAACCTCTTGACAGATAGAATAATATTTGTTAATTTTGCACTGATAAGAGTGTTAAACCCAATAAAACAAGCAAGATTATGACACGTATCATCAACAGTGCTGTAAAGCACACCGCACAGGCTTATCTCTGTGCAGAAGCGGAAAACGCCACTCCCTCTGGAGCATGTGGATCAGCATGCGGAGCAGGCGATGACAAGCCCGAACCCAAGCCGGCAGCATGTGGCTCAGCTTGCGGGGCAGGTGAAAAGTAAAATCATCATCCGTCATTACGACTCCGGTCCGGGCATTGGATGTCTGGAATCGGAGTCGTTGTTTATAGTTTGAAAATTATGGAATATTTCGCATTTCAATGGCATATAACAGATAGCTGCGACCAGCGTTGCGAGCATTGCTATATCTTCTCGGAAGGGCATCCACATATAATAGAGATGCCTCTTGAAAAAGCCGCGAAAGTCATAGAGCAATGTATTGATATGTGCCGTCGGATGGATAGGATGCCTTATTTCTATATAACCGGTGGAGACCCAATCCTCCATCGCAATTTCTGGGAAATACTCGCATTGCTGAAAGAGCATGATATTCCGTTCACGATTCTCGGCAATCCATTCCATATATCGGATGAAGTATGCCGACGGCTGAAATCAATGGGGTGTCAGAAATACCAGCTCTCTATCGACGGCCTTAGGAAGACACACGATACAATCCGGAAGCCAGGATCGTTTGATACAACTGTTGAAAAGATAGATGTCCTGAAAAGAAATGGAATAAGGGTGGCCGTAATGACCACTGTCTCCGGAACGAACATCGATGAGATACCGGAAATAATAGACCTTGTGGTCGAGAAGGGGGTAGATGTATTTGCATTCGGAAGGTACTGCCCGACGTCGGAAGAAAAATCAACCCACATATCTCCTATCGAATACCGTGATTTTCTGGATCGAATATGGAAGAAGTTTGAACAGTATAAGGATTCTGGCACAATCTTCAACCTTAAAGACCATCTCTGGACATTGTATCTTTACGAGAAAGGTCTCTTTAAGATACCTGAGGACAGTGATCCGGAAGCAATTTACGACGGATGTCATTGTGGAGACTGCCATTTCACAATTCAGCCTAATGGCAATGTGATGGCCTGCCGTCGGTTTGAAAGCGTTGTCGGAAACCTTTTCCATAAACCTATACATGAATTATGGTCTGGGAATGAAATGGATGCATACAGGCAGTATGACAAATTTGAGAAATGCTCGAAATGTGAACTCTTGAGATTCTGTCGCGGCTGCCCGGCGGTTGCATACGGTTATCACCGTTCATTTTATTCTCCAGACCCTCAATGTTGGAAAGAAGTATGAAAGCTGTAGTCCTTACTGAGCCTTGCGGGGCGGAAGAAATGAAGCTGAATGAGATCCCGATGCCGGAAGCAAGACCGGGTTGGGTTCTGATAAAAGTCCGCGCTTTTGGAATAAACCATTCCGAAGTCCTTCTGCGTCAGTTTGAAGTAGCTCAACCATATATACACAATCCTATAGTGCCCGGCATAGAATGTGTCGGAGAGATTATTGATCCATCCGACAGCGGTTTCCGCAAGGGTCAGCGTGTGATGGCGCTTATGGGTGGAATGGGACGGAGCTTCAACGGCAGCTATGCTGAATACGCACTTCTCCCTTCCGGAATAGTCTTTGCCGTCGACAGCGATCTTGATTGGAATGAACTCGCTGCTATCCCTGAAACTTTCTATACGGCATACGGTTCCCTGATCATCTCCCTTCAGATTTCAAAAGAAGACATC
>JAIDTS010000262.1 GCA_029060585.1 Muribaculaceae bacterium | reverse complement strand
CCCTCGCGTATCTCCTTCAGCGCATACGGCGATTTCAGCTGAAGGGCCTCCATAAGTCCTCTGTCGGTCTTGTCGGCTGTGAAATGTCCCACCACTATCTGGCTGAAGAATTTCTGCAAGACCGCTGTCGTCATTACGCTTGGATTGTTTTTCGGATTCTTACGGAAATAATCGAGAATCCTCAGTGTTTTGGGATAGTCTTTCTTCGATACGGCCTTGGTAAGCTCGAAATTGTTGAATTCCTTTGAAATCCCGATGTTGTCCTCCACCATGCCTGCCGTGATCCTGCTCCCGGCTTCGCCTGCCCCCACAATAAGCTTGTCGATCTCCCCGAAGAGTTTCTGCAGGGAGTTGCCTATGTATTCTATCAGAATCTGAACGGCACCCTCCTCGATGGCTATCTTCTTCTGTCTGCAGTATTCCTTGATGGGGGCTGCAAGCTGATAGTCGCGAATTTTCGGGCTTTTGAACACCGTGACCTTATCTCCAGCCTTCGTAGCGGCCTTCATGAGTGCGGATGTGGCTGAAAGGTTGTCTCCCTTATAAGCTACTACCAACACTCCGTGTGGATTAGGTTTATCCACATATGCGGCGAGTCTGTCAAGCTGTGTCTTTGATCCCGGGCAGGTCTGTGCTTCTTTTAGTATGACGAGCTGTCGGTCGCCCATTACTGGATACTGCCGAGCGCTGGCCATTACTGTCTCGAGGTCGGAATCCGCACCGTAGTATACAAGCTGATCAAAAGCCTGATTCTCTTCTTTCACTACATTACGTTCCAGAGCCTCTGTAATCAGGTCGATATAATAAGGTTCCTCTCCCATCAGCAGATAGACTGAGGAGAATTCCTTTTTCTTTATGCGGTCAAGCACGTCCCTGTAGGTTAGCTCTTTAGTTGCTTTCGGTGGCATTTCCTTCGGTTTTAGTAGGTGTTTCCGGCGGAAGCAATGTCTTTGCTTTCAATGCTCCCTGCCTCTTGAGAATATATATTGTTGCTGCGACTGCCGCCCCGCTGATTAGGGCCGGGTAAGGGAATCCACCGTCGGCCACCCCCACCATGTCGAATTCCTCTGCCAGTATTCCTTTGTTGATGCACCATGTGGAGATGATGACGAGGCTGTTGTTGAGGGCATGAGCGAAGGAATTCACCCATATGCTTCCGCTCCACATGTAGAGATAGCCGAATAATGCGCCCAGCAGCATACGTGGTACGAATCCGTAAAATTGAAAATGCACGGCGCTGAAAATGAAAGCCGCGCTCCAGATAGCGGCGTGTCTGTTGATGCCGCACCATGCGAGTCCTCGCTGCAGCGCGCCGCGGAAAAAGAATTCCTCTCCGATTCCTGTAAGAACGCCGATCACGAGTATGTTCATGATCGTGGGAAAGAGTGAGGTGGAGCTGAGGAGTCCCTTCGTCTGTTCCTCTGCCAGTTTCTCCATCTCGCGGCTCCATTCCTCGAAATTTGACATGAAGTCAGGAAGCTGCATCTCCTGGTTCCAGTAGACTATCTGGTTCAGAGCCGGCATCCCCGCGAAATATATAAGGATGGCGATGCCGATCATCTTTAGCGAAGGCAGATCGGAAGCTTCTATTGCATTGATCGGCGAAACATGGAAACATAGCTTCCACATTAGCATAGCGGGAATTATGAAGGCAAGAATGTTCTGCCCGGCGAATATAGTCCCTTT
>JAIDTS010000261.1 GCA_029060585.1 Muribaculaceae bacterium | reverse complement strand
GCCATCGGTCCTATGGTCTTTGTATCAATCACCTGCCATGCGTCTTTAGCCGTACTTTCATAGATATTCACAATCTCGCGGGGAAGCTGCATCCTTATTGTGTCGGTCGAATCATCCACTTCCAGATGCTCAACGTCGAAAGAGATGCTTCCGCTCTGTTTCTGCACAGCAAACATCACCTTATAGTTTACAGTGTCGAGTACAGACACCTCATTGTAGATTTCCATTGAGCAAAGGCGCACCATTTCCTTCACGTCTCCGGGCCGCGAAGGGAGAACCTCTATCTCCTCAGGACGTTGGAAATAGCGATAGAGCTGCCAGCCGAAAATCGCAATGGCTCCCAATAGAATAACTATGATTATGTATTTTATGGTCTTATTCATAATTGTTCAGGTTGAAGTCTCCGGAGGGTTTTCTCTCATCGCTGAATTGGATAGACGCGGTATAGCCGGAATTCTTAAACAAGGTTTCGAAGTAGAATCTGGCCTTTTGGCGGGCAGTGTTCTCGAGCCGCGATTTATATTCGGGGTTTCCTTGAAGCTCTTTCATTAGTTCGGTATTAGCCTTCTCCTTCATTTTCGCCCTTTCCTGCGAGGAGACATTCGAACGGAACATTCCAACATTTTCATATTCCTTTCTCATCTGCATATCCCTTCCAGCCACTTCAATCTGAACCGGGGGAAGAGTCAAACGCACTGTCTTGTTTTCCTCGTCGAACTCCATATCTTCCGGGGCGATTAGGTTCAAGTCTATATAGGCCTTCAGATGGGTGTCGTAAGAATAGACAGCAATCCGTTTGCCGACCTTATACCAGTCTGAACGCTCTGTCTTGACGGTCTTAGTCACGGCAATAGAAGCGAATTCCATCTTATTTACCTGGCGAATCTCTTCATATAGCTGCGTATGGTCAGGAGCTGGGGCTTTTGAGCAGGCAAAAAGAAAAATGCCGATCAATAGAAATGAGAAAGATTTGAATTTGGTCATGATTAAGCTTTATTTACCGTGATTTAGCTTGATTTATCTTGATAGGTCATGGTTTACACTTGCCTACGGGAGGTTCGGTAAGTGTTATCCTCACGATAGTGGTGCGGTCGAGACTTCTTGCTACCGCCTCATCGAAATGGTCTATGTATTTTGGTAGGAAACGCTCGCAGAGCAGACGCAATGCGAGGATTTTTTCATCTCGGTCTGAGACGAACTCCGCTTTCCCCAGTGCTATCGCCGAGTGGAAATATTCGGTGAAGTTATTTTTCTCCTCCTCGTATTTAGGAGTGCATTTACTGACGGCAGATAGACTTACGTTGGGATTGTGCCGGATGCAGTCGATTTTCTCTCCCTCGTCGGCACAATGAAAATAGAAAGTCTTTTCATCGCTTCTGACGAGCGAGAGGGGGAGTCCGTAAGGCGTGCCGTCAGGACGCGTCATGCACACCGTCACGTAAGGGGCCTTGTCGAATACCTCCAGCGCCCATGCGGCATCCTTCTGCCGCGAAGCCTTTCTCATCGGTTTCATATGATAATCAGATTAAAAAGGTCCGAAAATCAATCGGACAATAAAAATAAGAGTAGTGACAACAAGAACCATGATTATATCACGTTTCCAGCCGTTCAGTTTCTTGGGAAGAATCAGGGATATTCCTAAAGCAGCGATACATACGAATATGAATGTCAGTATAGGGTACAGCATATAGTCTATTCGATTATCTGGAGTTTTTTATTGATAACACAAAGATACAATAATCATTTTATCTGGCAAAACAATTGTATGAAAATTGTCGATAAGTCTTCAGTCTTTAGTCTTCAGTCTTAAGAGTGGCTACGCAGTAGCGCACGGAGAATGGATACGCGGAGAGCGCGGAGGAGGCTAAGCAGTATGCGGGAGGAGTAATGAAAAAAGGCCGGGGATCGCGAGGTGACAGTCGCGGTCTCCGGCCTTTAATATGTAGGGATGTGGAAATGTTCAAAGTCTTCAGTCTTCAGTCTACAGTCTTCAGAGAGCGAACAAGTCGCAAACATTGACTGTAGAAGATACTGATATGGCAGGCTGGGAAGCCTGCCGTTCCATAACCCCGTCACCTTTGGCGGGGAGAGCATAGGGCGCCGGATGCGGTCATGCCGGGGCCGTCAGGGTCGATGCTCTTTTTTTCAATGCATAATGCATAATGCACAATGCATAATCGCCGTGACAGTGGACCGTCAGGCCTCAGGCCTGTCGAGGGCGATTTGCGATGCGCGTCATGCTTTTCCGGGATGCTGGGTACGGGCATGGCGACAGTGGACCGTCAGGCCTCGGGCCTGTCGGCATGGACGTACCGGGTGCATCCTTCGTATGCATTGGCGACATGGAGGGGTGAAGGATTAAGAGTCAAGAGTCAAGAACCAGGGGCCGACTCGGTGAACAGTTGGGTATCCTTCGCGGGCGCAGGCCGTAAGGCCTGCTCTCCATGGGTTGTGGCAGACTTGTCATTGTGCTCTTTCCGGGTCTCGGGGAGGGAAGTCTTCAGTCTTGAGTCTTAAGTCTTAAGAGTGCGGACAAGCCGCTCGGGACTTCGGGCTGCGCCCTCAGCACAGTGTTGAGGACGGAGAGCTGGAGACGATGCTCTTTGGACACGGCGCGGTGTGGACCGTAAGGCCTCGGGCCACCGTGAGGAAACGCCATCCAATGGTCGATGGTCAAAGACCGGTTATGAA
>JAIDTS010000260.1 GCA_029060585.1 Muribaculaceae bacterium | reverse complement strand
TCCGGTAGTTTTCCACAAACTTCAGCAATCCCTTGCTTCTGCGGTTGATGGCGTTTAGTGCTTCAGTCGAGTCCTCATCGAGCTGTCGGTTATTTTCCGTCAGCATATCCGAGAGGGATATGATGGGGGAGAGGGAATTCATTATCTCATGGGTCAGCACCCTTATGAGTTTTCGCTGAGCCTCTATCTCGCTTTGCTGGACGAGAAGGTTGACATTCTCGATAGAATATATGCAGACATCCGAGCCTTCTGAATTGTACGTCGCCATCGAGAGTTTAAGGCGTTCCTCACGTCCATCTAAATTCAGTGTAAGCATTTTCGGATGCCCGGGAATAAGAGTCTTCAGGCCAGCGGCGAGGTCAGGATGCAACGCCTCAAGCATAGAAAGATGCGTTATACTGAATCCGCAAAGGTTGCTTATGGCTTTCCGGTTCATCCATGATACATTTCCTTCCGTATCGGCCACGATCAGAGCCGAGTCAACAAGATTCAGGATGGCCTCATACTGTCCGTATTGTCTCTCCTGACGCATCAGGTCTTCACGGAAACCGGAAATAACGTCGTTCATCTCTTCGGCGAGTTTCCTTTCCGAACCCCTCATGCGTTCGGCAGGGAAACGGAGTGAGAAATCTCGATTACGTATGGCCTGGAGCATGCGGCGCATACGTTCAGCCGATCTATTGCCAAACCAACCCATCACAAACCGTATTTCTCTATCTTGCGGTAGAGCGTGAAACGAGTTATTCCGAGCAGCGAGGCGGCTTGAGATAGGTTACCGTTGCTTCGGCTGATCGCCTTCATTATCGCATCCTGCTCGAGTTCCTCCAGATTCAGGGTCTCAGGTTTCGAAACAGGCTCGACCATTCGAGAAAACTCAAAATCGTCAGCTTCCAGTACATTTCCGGATGCCATTACAATAGCACGTTCCACAACGTGCTGAAGTTCCCTGACATTGCCGGGCCAAGAATGACTGAGAAGTTTGCGCTTAGCAGAAGTTGCGATTTTTACATCCTCCAGTCTGTATCTTTGGGCTATCTGACGGGAGAAATATTCAGCGAGGAGCACTATGTCTTCTCCGCGTTCACGTAATGGTGGAATGTACAGCTCGATGGTGTTGAGCCTATAAAGTAGGTCTTGTCTGAAAGTACCTTCTGCTACCATGCTTGCCAGATCAGCATTGGTGGCGGAAAGGATACGCACATCTACTTTATTTACCTTTGTAGAACCGAGACGTGAGATCTCACGT
>JAIDTS010000026.1 GCA_029060585.1 Muribaculaceae bacterium | reverse complement strand
TCCCTATCCGGCACGACAGCCTTCGCGCAGGATACCTTTACTGTCGACAAAATCAATTACAAAATTCTGGACGCAACAACTTGCGAAGTCACTTCCTCAACTTACGACATATCTGGAGCTGTGGTTATTCCTGAGAGTGTAACTTCAATGGATGGAACTACATATACAGTTGTGGGAATTGGAGAAACTACATTCTATGGTCTTGAATTTATTGAATCCGTAACAATTCCTAAAACTGTGGCTTACATTGGAGAGATGGCTTTTTCTTTTTGTACAAATCTAAGCTCCGTAACGATAGATGGGGATGTGACCAGTTTTGGGGTAAATATTTTTTACAGTTGCGAAAACCTTAAGTCCGTAACGATAACAGGTTCAATAGCTACTATTCCAAATATGTTTTATAATTGCCCTCAAATTGAAACCATCAATATCACTGGGGAAGTTGAGGCATTAGGCGATGAAGCTTTTATAAATAATAAAAATCTAAGGTATGTAACATTGCCTAAATCTTTAAAGACAATCGGGGAATATGCCTTCGGTTGGTGTACTTCTCTTGAATCTATCGATTTACCTAACTCTGTAACCTCAATTGGAGCCTATGCGTTCTACCTCTGTCACAATCTTAAATCTATCAGCATACCGGAATCTGTAAAATCAATAGAAGAAGATACTTTCTTTGCATGTGGATCTCTTGAATCTATTTTATTGTCTGACGGAGTTACATCGATTGGAAATTATGCATTCTCAGGATGTTCAGGTCTTTCAGAGATAACTATACCCCATTCAGTTACATCTATAGGAGAATATACGTTTTCTGGCTCTGGCCTTACATCCATAACAATTCTTGGACATGTAAAATCAATTGGAAATTATGCATTTAGAAACACGAGGCTTACATCCATAACGCTCCCAGCATCTGTTACCTTAATTGGAGAGTCAGCATTCGAAAATTGTACCAGTCTTAGAGATATTACCATTCCGGAAGGAGTTACCTCAATTGAATCGGAAACATTCTCTGGCTGCACAGCCCTTGAATCGGTTACGATTCCGGAATCTGTAAATTCCATCGGAGAAGCTGCTTTCAATGCTTGTTGGGCACTTAAGTCTGTCAAGATTCCGGAGTCTGTGGAATCTATAGGAATGTCAACATTTAATTTGTGCAGATCACTTACCTCCATCGAATTACCCAAAGCCCTTAAATCCATTGGAATTACTGCTTTCTTAGGATGTGAACAACTAACATCCATAACGATTCCGGAATATGTTACCTCGATTGAACATGCAGCATTCCAGAATTGCTCAGCTCTCACATACATAACAATTCCAGAATCCGTTACTTCAATTGGAGAACAGGTTTTCGCCAACTGCAAAAAATTGACAATAGTTAAATATCTCACAGCTGACCCGGCAAACGCCAACGATAATATGTTCGAGGAGGAAGTATACTCAAATGCGAGACTCATAGTATCGGCTGAAGCCAAGAATAAAATCAAAAATATAGCTCCGTGGAATAACTTCAATGTTGACAATATCTGTCTCTGGGGTGATGCCAATATTGATGATGAGGTAAACATTGCTGACGTAATGACAATCGCCAACGTCTCAGTTGGAAATACCGTCGAAAGATTCGATGAGGCTGTGTCAGACATTAACGGCAACGGCCAGATTACTGTCTCCGACGCCGTCGGTGCAGTGTCCTTGATATTGGATATGAAGGCAGACCAGACTTCAATGGCCAAGATAAGCGGTCTCAACAATGATGATGCATATCTTGACGGTCATCTCTTCCTCGGCGATAACCTCAATATCGCGATGGAATCAGACATGACATTCGTCGCACTTCAGGCCGACGTGTACATGCCCGAGGGCATGAGACTCGAGGACGTGACGGCAGGTGCCGGAGCCTCCGGCCATACCGTGATGTTCCGAGAAGCAGGGAAAAACGGATACCGCGTGGTTCTCTTCAACTTCAACGGCGCAGAACTGGACGGCAAGGGCGAGACTCTCCTAACACTCCACACCTCGGGTGAAGGCAACGGCACACCGATCCTAACCAACATTGTAGCCTCAGATGCCAAGGGCAAGGGACATCGCCTCGGCACATCGCAGGCCGAAACCAACGGAATAGGCGCCATGATCGACGGCAACGAGGTATCAGTAACGGTAGAAGGCGGAGAACTCCTCATCTCGGGAGCCGAAGGACAGACAGTAGCCATCTACACGACAGACGGCCAGCTCGTAAGGAAGTGCAACGCAAATGCCCCCATCTCCCTCACCCCCGGCCTCTACATCGTGACTGTCGCCAACCGCTCCATCAAGACCATAGTAAGATAAAGGCAGCCCCAATGACTGCCCCACTCACGCAATGCGGAGCGAAGCGAGCGAGCCTCTGCGCACTCCGCTCCCTAGCGCCTCATCTTAAGACTGAAGACTAAAGACTAAAGACTTATCTGCTCAGCGAGCCCTCATGCCCCTCTGCGCGAGATCAAATCCGCGACAGTGCTCGAAGGACTCTGCACGAGATTTCCCCAGCGCCCTTTGCACCTTTGCGGACTTTGCGTGAGCCCCTACCAAGAAAAAAAACAATCAAACAAATAGAAATAATGAACGCAAAACCTATGACCCGCCTCCTGACGCTGATCACACTGCTCCTCGCTGCAGTGTCGTCAGCATGGTCGCAAAACACCTTCAAGGCCGACCCAACCGACCTCTATATAGGCCGCACCGGTGAAATAGAGTTTTCCCTGACAAATAGTGATCCCGTCTACGGTCTGCAGGCACAAATAACATGTCCGGAGACTCTGGATTTTGTCGAGACAAACGGAAAACCCGACATCACCCTCTCCTCCAGAGCGCAGGGTTTCAACATTACGAGCAATCTCAATGACGGAAAGCTGAAGATAGCCATCCTTTCCACCTCGCATGAGCCTATCTCCGGGAATTCCGGTGTATTGCTGTCGATCAAGGTGAAGCCTCGTAATGAAGTGTCGGGAACTGACGATATCATAGTCGACAACGTCATCCTGACGAATGCCGCCAATCAGGATGTCTCTTGTGACGGCGGCACTACACAAATCAGTGTCATACCCGTTCCCGTCGAATCCATAACCCTCTCAGATGCCACTTGGAGCGCCCAGGTAGGAGAATCAGTCACTCTGACGGCGACGGTTCTTCCGGAAGACGCCGCAGACAAGTCCCTGACATGGACATCAAGCGACGAGACTATCGCTACGGTGGACGCCGACGGCAAGGTGACGGCTGTCTCAGTCGGCGAAGCTACAATCACCGCCACTGCAGCCGACGAATCCGGAGTCAAGGCCGAATGCACCGTGACCGTAATCCCGACTCCCGTGGCTTCCATAACCCTCTCCTCTTCCTCTTGGAGCGGCAAGGTAGGCCAAACCACAAACCTTACCGCCACAGTAGCACCCGACAACGCGACAGACAAGTCCCTGACTTGGTCTTCAAATGACGAGTCCATCGCGACAGTGGACTCTGACGGAAAAGTGACCGCCGTCAAGGTTGGCGAAGCCACAATCACCGCAACCTCAGCCGACGAATCAGGCGTCAAAGCCGAATGCGCCGTGACCGTCATCCCAACTCCCGTCGAGTCCATCACACTCTCCACCTCTTCTTGGAGCGGCAAGGTAGGTGAATCCACGACCCTCTCTGCTACTATACTCCCCGAAGA
>JAIDTS010000259.1 GCA_029060585.1 Muribaculaceae bacterium | reverse complement strand
CGTAAGCTCAAGGTGAAGGCTCCCTACACCCAGATTCCAGAGAAGCTTGTAGTTAACGTAGACTCTCTTGGTCTCGGCAAGTCTCTCGCAGTTGGCGACCTCCACTTCGAAGGCCTCGAACTGATGAACGCTAAGAACGCAGTTGTCTGCGCAGTTCAGCTTACCCGTGCCGCTCGTGGTGCACAGGCAAAGGAAGGCAAGTAATCACAACTTTCAAGCAAAAACACATGCAGAGGGCGATATGGCAATCCATATCTCCCTCTTTTTCTGATAATCAATGACTTTTAGCGATATAATAAATTGGCTTAAACCGGGAAGTCATAAAAATAAAGAAACCGAAAACATGAAAAGATATCTGATAGTGGGTCTCGGCAATATCGGACCGGATTATGTCGGAACCCGCCATAACGCAGGGTTCATGACGGTCGACGTGCTGGCGGAGCGTGCCGGAGCGCAATGGAAGTCTTGCCGCTACGGCGACATGGCTCTCGCGAAGGTAAAGAACTGCGAGATGATGCTCCTAAAGCCTTCCACTTTCATGAATCTTAGCGGAGTGGCTGTGCGCTACTGGATGAACCATGAGAAACTCCCCCTTGAAAACCTCCTCGTGGTGGTCGACGACCTCGCACTCCCCTTCGGCTCCATACGCCTAAAGCAGCGCGGTTCTGACGGAGGACATAACGGCCTGAAAAATATCGCCTCCGAGCTTGGCAATACTAATTATGCACGACTTCGTATCGGAGTGGGCAACGAGTTCACACGCGGCCATCAAATCGACTTTGTCCTCGGAGTCTTTACTCCTGAGGAAAAGAAGGAGCTCCCTGCCATTCTCGACAAGGCAGCCGACTGCGTCTCGGCCTACTGTCTGTCAGGTCCGGCTTTCGCGATGAACCATTTTAATTGATAGGTCTTGAGTGTTAAGTCGCGGTAGTTAAGTCGCGGTAGTTAAGTTAAGACTTTCATATAAGAAGAGCGCCATCGCTTACCAGCGACGGCGCTTATTTTATATTGTGGTCTTGATTTAGAAGATACGTTTTGCGACTTTGTCCCCCTTGCGCTCGATGACGAGCTGTCCTTTCTGTGGCTCTGCCACGCGCAGACCCTGGATTGTGAAGTATTCGGCCTTTGTCTCGGCACTGATTCCTTCTACAGCCATCGTGATGTCAGTCTTGTGGTTGTATACTATGGTGAGGGTGGCGGAGCCTAATTCTTTCTCCTCGTCTACTGCCTTCAACTCAAGCTCGACGGTGAGAGGTGTAAAATCTGTGAAACCATCCTGCTTTGCGTCTATGCAGATATACTCCTCAGCACTCACGGGATCAAGATTTGTATCGAACTGAGCGAAACTGTTAAGACAATTTCCTCCACCCGATTCATAATTATAGCAGAGTAATAGATTGCCCATGCCGTCTCCTAATTCGGCCGGATCTATGATTCTGGCGCGGAATAGGAGCTGTTTCGGCTCTTCTGAGATATTTGTGGCGTAAATCTCGGCCTTGCTTTCATATTTCCAGTTCCAGTCGTCACCGGCCAATTCCGGATATTCCATAATTATTGGATCATAGTAGTTGTTGACAGTGATGGTCTGTCCGGGGGCGATAGGCTCTCCTTCGTATGTAAGCTTAAAGTTTTCGGAGAATCCGTCGGCGAATGCCGGAGAGAAGGATGCCGCAAGGGCTGCAAGAAGTAGAAGTTTCTTCATATGTTTGTCTTTAATTGTTTGCATTATCATGCAAAGTTATAAATTTATATTGATTCCACAAAGCGTTTTGCAGATTTTTTTCAGTTTATCAATGACAGAGCCGTGCTTTGTGAATAGTGAGATTTGCATATGAAGAGATTAATTACTAACTTTGCTGAAAAATCATAACCGACAAATATCATGAAAGGATTTTTAAAGTTTGGCTTGGCGGTCACGCTGGGACTCGGAGCTTACGGGACTGCTTCCATATTCGCCGGCACTCCTGTCGAGATGCTGGCTTTCTCAATGCCCGACGGCAACGGTGGCCTTAAGCTCGCCACCCGCAGCGATGCGTCGAAGGAATGGCGCACTATAGGAAACTTCCACTCATTCCTCGGCTCTGACTTCGGTGCGTGGGGAAGCGGGAAAAAGATGCACAATGTCCGGATCGCGCAAGACGACAACGGCGTATTCTGGGTCGTATTCAATCCCGACAAGGAAGGAGAGGTTGCGGCTTACACTTATACAGAAAACTTCGAAAACTGGAAACCTCAGGAATATCGGCGTGCAGATTCCGGATATATGTCCGCCATCCCCTCATCGGCTGTATTCGCTGAAATAACAGAAGAGACCGTACAAGGACAGAAAGTGAAGGGTACAGTCTTGAAGGTGGATTCCGACCTAATAGAAAAGCTCAATGGATATGTCCATTACCGCGGTAGTATCGGAACAAAGGATGACGAACGTACCGATCAGGATACTTGGCGCTTCAAAGACCTCAAACCACTTAAAGCGACCGTCACACTCGACAAGAATGGAGCCAAACCGATAAGCGACAAATTTATTGGTATCTTCTTTGAAGACATCAACTACGGTGCCGACGGCGGACTATATGCCGAATTGATACAAAACCGCGATTTTGAATACTCTGAAAAGGACCGCCGCGAATGGACCGCCACAAAATACTGGGATTCCAAGAATCTTGACCTCGTCATATCGACCGATAATCCCATCCACGCCAACAACAGCCATTATGTTGTGTGTCAGACCGGCGCGAAACCCGGATTTCTTGAAAACAAGGGTTTCGACGGAATAGTTTTGAAAAAAGGAGACAGATACCTCTTCAGCCTCTTTGCACGCTCTGCCGTAAAGACTGTACTTAAGATATATCTTGCCGATAAGGACGGTAAAACCCTGGCACAGGGAAAAGTCAACGTTCCGGCCGGAAGCGAATGGACTAAACTTGACGCCGCTCTCACGGCCAAGGCAGACTGCAGCGATGCTATACTGAGGGTAGAGATTGCCGCAAAAAGCAAAGTGAGCCTCGATATGATATCACTCTTCCCTGAAAAGACGTTCAAGGGAAGGAAAAACGGTCTCCGCGATGATCTGGCTCAGACTCTCGCCGACCTGCATCCCAAATTCATGCGCTTTCCCGGAGGATGTGTGAGCCATGGCAACGGCATCGACAACATATATGACTGGAAAGGATCAGTAGGTCCGCTCGAGGCCCGCAAGCCACTTCCTAATCTTTGGGGATACCATCAGACACGTGGACTCGGATTCTA
>JAIDTS010000258.1 GCA_029060585.1 Muribaculaceae bacterium | reverse complement strand
AACTGAAATATTATGCAAATTTAATAAAAAATAATCCGACTTACAATTTTCTCGCCCAAAATAGCGCCAATTTATGATTAAAGCAAAAATGAGCGGATGTTAATTTGTGGAATAGGATTTTTTTTTATACCTTTGAATTCCATTATGACGGAAACGTCAAAATCTACCTAACACAACCTATATAACTAACCCGATTTCAGACAACGATGAAAAAGAACATTTTACGGATGCTTCTGACTGGCACTCTTCTCGCAGTAGGACCGATTGCTGCGCAAGCGCAGGCCCGCTACGACTTCGACAGGCTCAGGATGGAGAATCTCGGACGTGGAGTAGTTGCCGTAAGGGAGACCCCGGAGAAAGTGAATGTCTCCTGGCGCTATCTCTCGCAAGACCCGGAATCACAGGCTTTCGACATCTTCCGCGACGGTAAGAAACTCAACAAGAAACCTATCATGGAAGCTACCTATTTTACTGACAACTACACCGGGTCGAAACCTGCCACTTATGAGGTGCGTCCTATTAAAGGTTCGCTTTCTGGCAGCTATACACTTCCTGCAGACGCCCCCCTTGGCTATATTGAAATCCCGCTCGACACTCCGGAACTCGGAGTCGACATATGGGGAAAGGAATACTTCTATAACGCCAACGACGCGTCTGTGGGCGATGTGGACGGCGACGGAGAATACGAGATCATCCTGAAATGGGATCCGACAAACTCCCACGACAATGCACACGACGGCTTTACAGGACCGACATTTCTTGACTGCTATAAAATCGACGGAACCAGACTCTGGCGCATCAATCTTGGAGACAATATTCGATCCGGAGCCCACTACATACAGTTCATGGTCTATGACCTTGACGGAGATGGTTGTGCGGAAGTGGTTTGCAAGACCGCTGACGGCACTATTGACGGCACAGGCAGGCTCATCGGCGACCATAAGGCCGACTGGCGCAACATGAAGGGACGAGTGATTGCCGGACCCGAATACCTTACGGTTTTCAACGGCAAGACTGGAGAGGCCATGAGCACCGTTGACTACGAGCCCGCAAGAGGACAGTTGAAAGACTGGGGCGATGGCTACGCCAACCGTAGCGAACGATATCTCGCGGGTATCGCATATCTTGACGGAGTGCATCCCTCGGTGGTAATGTGTCGAGGCTACTATGCTAAAAGCGCACTCGCTGCCTATGACTGGGATGGGAAGGAGCTAAAGCCAAGATGGATATTTGACTCCTCGAAGCCTGGCAACGAGGCTTACGGCGGACAGGGCAACCACAATCTTCGGGTTGCCGATGTTGACGGTGACGGATGCGATGAGATAATCTACGGTCAGATGGCCGTCGATCATGACGGCACCGGGCTATACTCCACAGGGATGTATCATGGCGACGCTATACATCTGCTTTCAGACATCAATAATGAGAAATACTACGTGTGGGGGTGTCATGAAAACAAAAAAGACGGTACTTCACTCCGCAACGCAGCTACGGGAGAAGTCATTCTCCGCTATCCGAGCGACAAGGATATAGGCCGATGCATGGCCGGCGACATCGACCCGACTCACGAGGGGGTCGAGCTATGGTCGCCCAGCAGCGGAGGACTCCGTTCTTTCTCAGGAGAGCTGATATCCCCGCAAAATGAATTTATGGGGGAGACTCTCGCCCGGATCCCCGTCAATTTCTGCGTGCAGTGGGACGGCGATCTCCTGACCGAACTTCTCGACGGCAATACTAAATCGCTCTCTATACAGAAATACGACTGGCTCACCGGAAAAACAGAGACTATAAAGGTACTGGAAGGGGCCGCCTCCAACAATTGGACTAAAGCTAATCCTTGCCTGCAGGCGGATATCCTCGGCGACTGGAGGGAGGAGGTGATAGCGCGCACGCCCGACAACAGATTCCTTCGTATTTACGTCACGGACTATCCGACTGAATACCGATTCCATACTTTCATGGAGGATCCTGTCTATCGTGTGAGCGTCGCCAACCAGAACGTGGCCTATAACCAGCCCGCTGAACCCGGATTCTATTTCGGTCCAGACCTTAAAGGCCGCAAATTCCGAGGCACCCTTGTGAAATGATTTTTAATTTTGTATTTTAACATCAACACTGTGCTGAAGACGTAAGTCCGAAGTACCCGAAAACCTCATGAAAACAAAAATTGCAATGCTCGCGCTTCTGGCCTTAGCCGCCTGTAGTAAAGGCGAGCAGAAGACCGCAGAAGTGGAGATCAACGACTCGACGACTCCACTCCATCTACTTCAGCCGGACTACAAGACTCCTTATGGGCAATTGAACCCGGATTCTGTAAAGGCCGATATTGATCGTGTGTTCAGCTACATAGAAAGTGTAACTCCTGCCAAAATGACCGACGGCAAAGTGAATCAGGGCACATACAGACTGACAAGCTACGAATGGGCCGTAATGTATGACGCGCTTCTTGATGCCGCCAAGATCACCGGCGACCAGAAATATGCCGACTATGTGAGCTCTCGCATTCGGTTTCTTGCTGAGCAGGCCGACAAAGCCGGTGATGTTTCCGAAGACGGCCAGCTTCGTCAGGTGAAGGATCCGCGAACGCTTGACGATGCCGGTGCAATGGCCGGAGCCTGGATGAGGGCTGCTATGGCCGACTCCACCCTAAATATCTCTCCCTACATCGAACAGTATTGGGCGGTGGTGGAGCAAAGTCCCGTGCATCTTGCCGACGGGACCATCGCCCGCAACCGTCCGCATTACAACGCCATATGGCTCGACGATATGTTTATGGCGCTCCCCTCGATGGCCGTGAGGAGCCAATATAAGGACCATCCCGAGCAACTCGACGAGGCTGCTCGAATAGCCACTGGTTTCTTTAAGAGGATGTGGATGCCCGAGAAGCAGATATTCCGCCATGGCTACCTTGAAGACGCCACCCATCAGCCTTCTATGGCATGGGGGCGCGCCAACGGTTGGGCTATTCTGACGCTCTGCCAGCTTCTCGACTTCCTGCCTGAGAATCATCCAAAACGTGCTGAAATACTTGACATTTACCGGAAACACGCCGCCGGACTCGCTGAGCTTCAAGGCATCGACGGATTCTGGCATCAGCTTCTTGACCGTCCCGAAACCTACGAGGAAACTTCCGCCACCGCTATATTTGCATATGCTCTCGCCCACGGTGTCAATGAAGGATGGTTGGAGGCCACCACTTTCGGACCAGTGGCTCAGCTTGCTTGGGAAGCTGTCTCGACCAAGATCAATCCTAAGGGCGAGGTGGAAGGAGTTTGCGTCGGCACCGGTATGGGATTCGATCCTGCTTATTACGCCTATCGGCCTGTCAGCGTAAAAGCTGCCCATGGCTACGGGCCCGCGATATGGGCCGGTGCGGAAGTCTACCGTATGCTGAAAGACAATCATCCTTATGTCAACGACAGCGCCGTTCATTACTACGACGTTGACCCCGAGGCTACCATGCCGCTCTTCAGCCTTGACAAAGACGGCAAAGCAATCGAAATCCGCCACTAACAATGGAAAGCAGGCTTTCCATCCTGCGCCTTACAAATAAAAAAATATTTCGTCAAAATATAGTTAAACATGAAGAAATATATTATTGGCTTAGTCGCTTGTGCGGCAGCCTTAAGCGCGACAGCCCAGACCGACGCCTACATCAAACTTCGCGACGAGAAAAAGACCCATCCCAGAATCGAGAGCATCACATTCCCTGGCGATGCCAACACCCGCTATATGTATGATGCCATTTACGGCCATGGAGCCGTGATAGAAAATCCATGGGTTGCTTACAGAGTGTATATGGACAACCGTCAGAGCCTCGATCTCTACGTTAAGCAGACTCCGCAGCTCGAGCTGGACGTGACGGGGTTCTACACTACTCCCGACCAGCTCAATGAAGGATATGGAATCGATGTGCTGTGGGCCGGCAAGTCTATCGCCGCCGGATCTTTCCGGGGATTACAGAATGGACAGCCTGTCACCATCGACACTGTTGCTTCACGCACACAGAAAGTCCTCGA
>JAIDTS010000257.1 GCA_029060585.1 Muribaculaceae bacterium | reverse complement strand
GCCGAACAGGGACGACATACCGACTTCCGTCTCGAATCCGGAAAAGACGGTGCTGTCTACCTCTTCAAGGGCGATGACATCGTAGATCATCTCGAAGGCCTCAAGAAGCAGCCTGCACCCAATATCGCTTATGGCCGCGAGACCGATAATTCCGACAAATGGGGATATCAGGCTGTACCTACTCCCGGAGCCGCAAACTGCGGATCCTTATGCAAGGATATTCTTGGAGAACCCATTTTCGAGACCCCCGGCAAGATCTTCACCGAGACATTCTCCCTGGTCCTGTCGCTCCCCGAAGATGCCCCGGAAGGAACCGTAATCAAATATACCATCGACGGCAAAGAGCCTACCGAGAAAAGCTTCACATACTCCAACCCCATCAAGATACAGGCTACGAAGCCCATCCGCGCCAAACTCTTCTGCGAAGGATACCTCTCCCCCCGCTCCACAACCCATTCCTATATCAAGCACCCGCGTGAAGTAACCCTCCCTGTTGTCTCCATTGTGACAAACAAGGACTATTTCTACGACAATAAGCTCGGTATAT
Source organism: Muribaculaceae bacterium (assembly GCA_029060585.1). Next base: position 2,313 of record JAIDTS010000257.1, on the reverse strand, counting down.
ACGTACAGGGCAACTACACCGACCATACACCCAACTATGAATACGACTGGCGTCGCCCCATCAACTACGAGTATTTCGAAGGCCCCGGAATCCCGAGCAGTATCAACCAGCTATGCGAGACCCGCGTAAAGGGCGGAGCCACCAGAGGTAACGCCCTGAAGTCGCTCGCCGTCTACGCCAACAAGCGCTTCGGCGAAAAACGATTCAACTACGAGTTCTTCCCCGACCAGACACCGGGCATCGATGAATTCAAGTCGTTTGAGATGCGCAACTGCGGAAACGACTTCGACTACATGTATATGCGCGACGCGATCATCCAGCAGTCGATGGGTATGAACAGCGACCTCGACTGGCAGCCCTCGCGCCCTGTCATTCTTTACATCAACGGCGAATACAAAGGACTCCTCAACATCCGCCCGCGCAGCAACGAGGATTACGTATATTCTTACTACGACGGCCTCGAAGACATCGACATCATAGAAAACTGGTGGGAACTGAAGGAAGGCTCCATGGACAACTTCAATGCTTTCCAGGAATTCTATTCCGCAAAAGACCATACATTCGCCGAATATGAAGAACTGATGGACACCGGAGAATTCTGCAACCTCATGATTATGGGCACATTCTTCGACAACAAGGACTTCCCCGGTAATAATATCGTGATGTGGCGTCCTATCGCCGACGGTGGCCGATGGCGCTGGATCGCCAAGGACACAGACTTCGGAATGGGTCTCTACGGCGAACGATACAACTATCCCACTCTTAATTGGATTACGACCCAGGGGTATGACAATAACCGAAACGACTGGGCCAACAAGTGGGAACACACGCGCCTATTCCGCCGTCTGCTTGACATTCCCGAATTCAAGGACATGTTTATCGACCGCTGCGCAGTCTACATGGGAGATTTCCTACGTCCCGAGGAAATCATCAGCCGTATTGACACAAGGTACGACGACATCAAGTTCGAATATAAATACCATCGTGATCTGATTAATCCCTGGTGGCCTACCTACAGCCAGGAAGTCGAGAACGGAAGGAATTGGACAAAGAACCGCTGGAAATTCTTCTACGACCACCTTTCATCTTTCTTCAGCCTCAAAAAGCCAGTCACAATGACCATCGCCAAGGGCAATGAATCAGATCGCACCCTCATCGTCAACGGCATCACACTCAGCGGCAAGGAATTCGACGGAAAGTTCTTCCCCGGACGCAAGCTCACTGTGCAGTCAGTCTCTGAATCAGACGGACTCTATGTCAATGGATGGGAAGTGACCGTAACTGACAAAGGACAGACTACATCCACCACTTACAATACCGAGACCCTTTCCATAACAATGCCGGAAGGATCACATGTAGCCATCTCCCCGATCCTCGGCACCGAACCCCTCGCTGTGGGGCTACTCGAGGCGGACATAGACACGTCGCTCCCCTCCGACGTCTACGACACCGCAGGCCGCCACCTCGGCACTCTCCCCGCCGGCTCGTCCCTGACCCTTCCGCAAGGTATCTACATCCTACGCCAAGGCTCCGCATCCCGTAAGGTGACTCTGAAATAACTGAATGAATAAACATCTAAACATTAGTAAAATCCATGCATTGCCTCATCTGAGCATGCATGGATTCTTTATATCTCCCTTCCTTATATGCTACTGATGTATCGTCCATATTATCCATATTTTTATTAAACAGACGATATTATCTTTGGGGTATTCATGAAACTTCCACTGAATATGAAATATACGAGTTTCAGAACTATACTTGATTACAACTGGGGTTCTCACGCGCCAATCAACCACTTGCTGCCGGGAATGAACGCTATGATGCAGGCGGTCATGTAGCAACAGATGAAAGTTACGACGGCTATAACCGGAATGGCTGCTACTGTAGGGAGGTCAAGACTGTCCTTGAATACGCTAACCCATAGGCCAAGCCAGAAAATGTGCATCAGGTAGATGCCGTAGCTGAGCTTGGATGTGCGTGTGATGATGGCTGGAGCCTTTAGCTGCCGGATACAGGAGAAGAGAAGGAACGCTCCCGTGGTCAACACTACTACATTGAGCGTACAGAATGCCCAGCCGATTTCCAATACCGGTGTTTCGATAAGCTGACCCGGGATGGCCTGTATATAGAAAGAATATATGGTGGCGACAGCTCCTACTATGAGCATAGCCATACCCGCCCATAATCTGGTCTGACGGCTCCATGTAAGATGCACGCGTATGTAGTGTGCTAACACAAGATAGCCGAGATAGCCTGAGAAGTACCATAGTAGATGGTATTCATTCCAGAAACATTGTCCCCATATCTCTC
>JAIDTS010000256.1 GCA_029060585.1 Muribaculaceae bacterium | reverse complement strand
GCGCTGGTAGAAGTCGATGGTGAAGAGGGCGGCCGATGAGTTGAAGAGTGATGCCAGAGAAGACATCAGCGCTGCGAGGATACCGCATACGATGAGGCCTTTCACACCGGCCGGAAGTAGCTTGGCCACGAGGGTCGGGAATGCTGCGTCGCTGTTGGGAAGTCCCTCCGGAGTCAGGGGCAGGAAGCTGCCGAGCTGCTGATGGAGCGCGAAGGCGATCATGCCGGGGATAAGGAAAAGGAATACGGGGAGTAGTTTCAGGTAGGCGCCGAAGATTGTACCGCGGCGTGCCTGCTTCTCGTCGCGTCCTGAAAGCACGCGCTGTACGATGAACTGGTCGGTACACCAGTACCAGAATCCGATCACTGCAGATCCGATAAGGGCTCCGAGCCAGGGATATTGCGGGTCGCGGTTATCGCGGATCAGATTGACCATTGAGTCGCCGTATTCGTTCACCTTAACTTCAGAGCAGATAGCCATCATCTGGTCCCAGCCCCCGAGTTCCTTGAGGCCGAGCACGAGGATGATGAGGGAGCCGAGAAGAAGGATCGGGGTCTGGAGCACTGAGGTGTAAAGCACCGATTTCATGCCTCCGAAGATTGTGTAGAGTGCGGTGATCACGACAAGGCCGATAGCCGCGATCCAGAAGAAGTCGATGCCCCAGAGGCTCTCGATGCCGAATACCTGCTGGAATACGAGGCCGCCGGCGTAGACGGTCACGGCTACTTTTGTGAGCACGTAGCTGATAAGCGAGATTACGGAAAGAATGGTGCGTGATGCCGGGTTGTAGCGTTTCTCGAGAAACTGCGGCATGGTGATCACCATGGAACGGCTGTAGAAAGGCACGAACACCCAGCCGAGCAGAAGGATCATCCAGCCCTGGATTTCCCAGTGGGCCATAGCCATGCCGGAGGCTGCTCCGGAGCCTGCCAGACCGATGAGGTGTTCAGATCCGATGTTTGATGCGAAGATTGATGCGCCGATGGCGATCCAGGTGGCGTCCTTGCCGCCGAGGAAATAGTCGTCTGCATCGTTCTGCTTTTGCTTCATCACCCATAGGATGATGCCGATCAGAGCCAATGCGAATATGCCGACTACGATCCAGTCTAATAATGCCATAGTTTTGGGTTGTTAAGTTGTTGGTTTGTTATGTTCTTAAGTTTCAGGTTATACAGTTTTCATCGGTTTCATCGTTTTCGAAGCGAATCTGCGACAACTCCGACAACGATGACAACTCCGACAATTTATTTCACTGTCGAAAAACGGAATACGCAGTGGCTCGTATAGGTCTCGCCCGGGTTCAGGAGAGCCGAAGGCCATTCCGGCTTGTTGGGGGTATCCGGATATTTCTGGGTCTCGAGGCAGATGCCGGTGCGCTGGTTGTAGACGATTCCCTTCTTGCCGGTTACAGTTCCGTCAAGGAAGTTGCCTGAATATACTTGGATGCCCGGTTCGTCGGTCAGCACCTCGAGCTGGATTCCGGTAGCGGGGGAGTAGAGTGTGGCTGCCACCTGCGTGTCGTCGCCCTTGGTGTCGAGCACCCAGTTGTGGTCGTAGCCGTTGCCAAACTTGATCTGCTCGTAGTCGGTCTCTTCTATCTGGGCTCCTACTTCCTTCGCGGTTGTGAAGTCCATCGGAGTATCCTTGACTTCAAGTATCTCGCCGGTGGTCATATATGTGCTGTCTACCGGAGTGAAACGGCTTGCGTTGACGGTAAGCACGCAGTTGGTGATGGGCTGATTGGGGTCTCCGTTGAGGTTGAAATAGGAGTGATTTGTCATGTTGATGTAGGTCGGCTTGTCGGTGGTAGCCTTATATGCGATGTCGATCGCATTGTCGGCTGTAAGCGTGTAGGTGACCTGTGCCTTTACGTTGCCGGGGAAGTTGTTGTCTCCGTCGGGACTGTCCATAGTCAGCACTACGGTGGAGTCGTTGGGCTGCTCTGCGGCATATACCTTATATTGCCATCCCGTCGGGCCGCCGTGTAGGCAGTGGCCGAAATTGTTCTGGGGTAGCTGGATGGTATCGCCGTCGATCACTATCTTGCCCTGGTTGATGCGGTTGGCATAGCGTCCGATCGATGCGCCGAAGTCACTCTGATTGTTCTCCGGAAAATATGCCTGAACGCTGTCGAAGCCAAGCACTACGTCCTTGAAGTCGCCGTTGCGGTCAGGAACCATGATGGATACGATGCGGCCGCCGAAGTTGGTCACGCATACTTCCATTCCATTGGCGTTCTTCAGAGTGTAGAGGGCGGTCGGCTTGCCCTCGTATTCGCTTACGAAGTTCTGTGGATCGAGGCCCGACAGTGTGGCGGCCGGGACTGCCTCTTTGTTGCTGTTGCATGCTGAGATGGCCATGGCCGTTCCAGCGAGCATCATGAAAGTTCTTGTTGCTTTGATCATGATATTATGTTGTTAAGTTTTTAATTTCTATGGTTATCAGCCGTCAGTTTTAAAGTCTCGGACTGCATGTGTCATTTGTCTGTGCCTACCGCGTAACTCTTAAGACTCAAGACTGAAGACTGAAGACTTAAATGAGTGTAATTTTTACACTCTTTCCCTTTCGGCCGTAAAATTACAAAAATCAATATTGATAGCCAAAAAAAAACATATGTTTTTCAGCATATTTCGGAAATCATACGACTATCTACTTTTTTTTACATTTTTTAAACCTTACTTAACGGGGATTGTTACCAAAAATATAGACTATATCTACGCCACAACATGCAATCCAAAGATAATACCACACCGACTCCCCCCGCGGAAGAGCGTAATGATGCGCAGGCCCCGAAAGCCAAGCGCCGCCACCTCATCCGAAATGCCTGGATCCGTCGCCCTCTCAAGGTGCTCGGATGTCTGGTCGTGCTGGTACTTCTGGTTCCTGTACTCCTTTATTTACCTCCTGTTCAGGACTTCGCGGTAAAGACTGCAACTAAGATAGTGGCCGATAAGACAGGCATGAAGATCGGTATTGATCGGCTTAGACTCAGATTTCCTGTCAATCTATCACTCTCAGGAGTCAGCGTGGTCGAGGCTTCCGGCGATACAATGGTGCTGGCGCGCGAGGCTCTTGTCGACGTCAAGCTCCGTCCCCTTCTGGGCCTTGACGTGCAGATCAAGCGTCTTCGCCTCCGCGACGGATATTATCGCATGCTTTCCCCGGATTCCTCGATGCTCATGAAGATAAGGGCCGGTCTCCTTGAGGTCGACGACAAGTCGTGGGCCAACATGAAGACAAGCACTATCTCGCTCAACGAGGCAAAGTTGAGAGATGGTGACGTCTTTATGTCTATGGATGTTTGGAAACAGACTTCCACTCCCAAGGACACTACTTCAACTCCGTTTTATATCACAGCCAAGAAACTCGCCATCGAGAATATGCTCTTCACGATGACGATGCTCCCTACCATCGACACCTTGCGGTTCAGAGCAAAGAATCTCTCGCTTGAGGACGGAGTGATAGATCTGCGTGAGATGACTATACGTATGGCCGATGTCACTGCATCTCACGGCGATGCCCTGATGCTTGCGCCTTCGCTTGAATATGTGAATCAACATCCCGCTCCGGCTCCCGACACGACGGCCGTGCCGTCTCCGCCGACGACTGTTGTGGCAGACCGTATTTCGCTGACTGATTTCAATGCCCGTTATGCCGTGAAGGATGCTCCGGCGGTGAAGGGATTCGATGCCAACGACATTCGTGTCTCCGGTCTCGACATTGAGCTTGAGCATTTCTATAATCAGGCTACCAATATATCGCTCCCCGTAACGTATCTCAGGGGAATGGAACAGTGCGGCCTCACGATCACTGAGGGGTCGGGTGTTTTTTCGATGGATTCGACAGGTATGAAGCTTCGGGACTTCGATATCCGCACTCCGTTCTCTCACGTGCAGGCCTCTGCCGCCATCCCTAACGCGTTGCTTGCATTCCAGCCGCAGGCTCTCCTCGACGTTGACATAAACGCAAGCCTCGGGATGACCGATATCAACAGTTTTATGCCCGATCTTGCCGGCTATACCTCGGCTGTGCCAGCTGCAACCCCTCTCAACGCGGTCATAAAGGCAGGCGGACTGCTTGGCGATGCTGATATAGAGCGGTTTGACGTGGCGTTGCCGGGTACTATCTCTCTGCGTGCCGAAGGAAAGGCGCGCAATGCCCTCGACATGAAGCAACTCGTGGCAAACCTGACTTTCGACGGCGAGCTGCGTCGCCCGGACATAATCAAGAAGTTCGTGCAGCTCGACGGCATTCATGTGCCAACTCTCAATATAAAGGGCACGGCATCTGCCGATCATGAGGACTATGCTGCCGACTTCAAACTGACTACACCTGTCGGAAATCTTGCAGCCGACGGACACGTAGGCATGAATTCGGAGCGCTACGACGTGAAAGCTGCCGTGCATTCTCTCAATGTGGGAGCTTTTATAGGCGATAAGACCATAGGTCCGGTGACGGCTTCGCTTTCCGCTTCGGGAGCCGGATTCAATCCGGAGAAGAGGGGAGCTCACACCGATGTGCGTCTTGATCTGGCGAGTGCCGTCTACAATGGCCATCAGATAAAGGACATCACCTTGTTGGCGACTCTCCGCAACGAAGATTTCACTCTGAAGGCGAAATCCCCGAATCCGGTGCTCTCTTTCGATATAGATGGCTCAGGCCGCATTTCCGACAATCTTTATCAGGCAGACTTGACTGCCGACATACATAATGTCGACCTTGAGGCGCTCGGCCTTTCAGAGACAAAAAACGCCGGAGGTGCGCAACTGCATCTCAGCGGTACAGCTTCGCCTCACACATGGCTCTACGACGTTGATCTGCAGCTCTCTCTTATAAACATCTGACGCTGCCGACGA
>JAIDTS010000255.1 GCA_029060585.1 Muribaculaceae bacterium | reverse complement strand
AAAAAAAAGACACTGAAAAATCAGTGTCTTTGAATTTGTGGTCCCACTTGGGCTTGAACCAAGGACTCCCTGATTATGAGTCAGGTGCTCTGACCAACTGAGCTATAGGACCGAGGCTAAAACGCACAGATATGTCTCCTCCTTGTCTAACCCCTTAGTCATAGGCTCTGCGCGTTTTGCGACTGCAAAGTTACGGATTATTTTTGGATTGTGCAAATGTTTTGGTGGATTTTTTTGAATCCAAAAAGAATTTTTTGTAATTTTGTCTTTGAACTCCCCTCATGCAGTGACTGGAGGAGCATCTCGTGACAAAATTAGAACTATGACTGTAAGGGAAGAATTGATTGAGATACGCCAAAGGCTCAACAGAATATATGACCGACGCGAACGCGAGGCTGTGATACCCCTTATCTTCAGCTATGTCAAGGGCTGGAGCAGGGTAGACCTTATCATCAACGAAGGAAAGGAACTTTCGGATTTTGCGAAGAAGGAGATAGACGGAATCGTAGACCGCCTGATACTCGGCGAACCGATTCAATACATAACGGGCGAGGCACGCTTCTATGGCATGGACCTGAAGGTGGCTCCCGGTGTACTTATTCCGCGACCAGAGACCGAGGAACTTGTAGATTGGGTTTTCGACGACTTCAAGGATAAGGCAGACCTTCAGATCCTCGATATCGGTACCGGATCAGGATGCATAGCCATAGCATTGGCGAAAATCTTGCCGTTTTCAGATATCACCGCAATAGACTTTAGTCAGCAAGCCCTTACGCAGGCCGAGGCGAACGCATCCGCCCTAAAGACGCGTGTCGGATTCATTCATGCAGATATGTATAAGTGGAATCCGGACTCCGAGTCGTTTGACATCATAGTGAGCAATCCCCCCTACATTCATCCCGATGAGGCTGACTCTATGGAAGTGCGTGTAAAGGATTTCGAACCCTCGGAAGCTCTTTTCGTCCCCGCAGACGATCCAATCCGTCCATATAAGAGGATAGAGGAGATTGCCCGTAGTGGATTGAAGCATGGAGGCTCAGTCTACGTTGAGCTCAATCCGACATTTGCAGATGATGTCATGGCTTATTTTGAGTCTCACGGCTGGAACGACGTGGAGCTTCGAAAGGATTCATACGGAAAGATAAGATTTCTCAGGGCACAATTAGATAAAGATTAATTATCAAAGATTAAAGATTAAGTGCGCGCGAAATTTAAATAAATTGATATATGGAATGAAAAGAAAACCTACTGCCGATGAGATGCTGGTGAGGATGGCAGGACTCTGTGCCGGTGCCGAGCAGTGTGCTGCTGACATCAAGAGCAAGATATTGAGGCAAGGCTTCTCAGTGGAGGAAGCGGACAGGATGCTCGAGTATCTTCAGAAAAACAGATATCTCGACGACAGTCGGTATGCAAGGGCCTATGCCGTGGATAAGGTCAGGTTTTCAGGCTGGGGCCGAATGAAGGTGCGCATGGGACTTCGCGCCAAGGGCATGGGGGATTCAGTCATCTCTCAGGCATTGGATTATATCCCGGATGCCGACTATCAGGAGGCTTTGTGGAAGGTGATGACAGCGAAAGGCAAGTCGCTCGACCTGCAAGATGTCAAGGAGCGTCAGAAGCTATACAGACACATGGTATCCCGTGGATTCGAGTCGAGTCTTATCATTTCGTCCATGCGGCGGTATATGTCGCAGCGCGAGCAAGACAATGAATAATGAAGAGCGTACTGAGGGATATAGCTGATTTCTTCATGCCGCGCACATGCCATCTCTGCGGATGCACGCTACGCGACAGCGAGCGTACATTCTGCTTGCGATGCATAGAGACCCTCCCTCGTTCACTCTACCACCGCATGCCGCTCAATCCCATGGAGCGTCGGTTTGCCGGCATTGTTCCTTTCGTGCGGGCCACCGGGCACTTCATATATTCCCGTAATTCCGAACTTGCCGCCGCTATCCACGACATGAAATACCGTCAATTC
>JAIDTS010000254.1 GCA_029060585.1 Muribaculaceae bacterium | reverse complement strand
GTATCAAGGACAAGTCTATTCATTGATTATTATTTATGAAGGTCTTCATATCGCAATTCATCAAGAACTTTCTGGTCTAATTCACCCTCGTCCCAAAGACGATCCGTCTCTTCATCAATTTTTCTTAATAAATAATTTTTGAGAACTTTTTTAATTTCATTAGCGAAAGAGTCTGAATGATCAAATGCAAACATTTTAAGGAGCTCTTCCTGAACCGGGGTTAATGCTCTTGCTTCCATATATATTAAGTGGCTGTTCAAATTAAAACGATACAATAATAACTCCAGAAAGTAGATGATCTCGAATATTTTACACTTACCGATTCCGGCCGCTTCGGCTTTGTCGCTCAGTCACGATGCCAGCATCGTTCCCTCACTCCGCAGCTAAATCGCCGCGGAATCACCGGCGCGGATAATATACGTTTAATTTGACCAGCTACTTAAATTTTTATTTTTTTACAAAAATAATATAAAACCTTGGAACCACAAAATTTAATGATACTTTTCTAATTTATTAGTGTCAATTGGCAAAATATGAAGTGTGTGTCACGCAAAGTCCCCCGGGCACTAGGGCGCCTCCTTGAAGAGAAATGAACTGTCGGAAAGACGTGGTAATGGTTTCACGCGGAGGGGCGGAGAGGCGGAGAGCGCTGAAGAAGGCCTTCATGGCTGACACTTGGAGCAGAGAACGCTGGGGCGGCATCGCTACGCTCGCCGCTGGCTACGCAGTAAGGATGGATCTCACGCGAAGGCGCAAGCAAGGCGATCACATACAGAAGCGATCATGCAACCCGGTGCGACAACTCGCAAAGTGACACCTACATCGAATTACAATATCGGCTACAACTCAGAAAGTTGTAGCCTACTTTATAATAAGTTGCACCTGCAAGGTGTACTTCAGTTAATGCTTACTGTTCGTTCGCACCCGCAAGACTTCACCCAACAGACCGCCAACGTCTTTGCACTCAATTTTGCGAAAATCCTCTCATGCTTCAACGTCAACACCGAACGCGGCGAAAACCGCGAATGGGAAGTTGGCAACCCTTGTTATATCAACTCAATTTAACAAAGTGTATCGTTTCAAAAGAGTAAAGCGAAAGTATTCAAAAGTATAAAATCATTTGGTGCTTTCAGATTTAATCGCTAATTTTGCAGTTGGTTATGAAGGAGAAGAAATATCTGAGTAGAATAGCTGACAGTACTCTTGACTTGAGGCTTGAAGCTTTTGGTGCGGTACAGATTGCCGGACCAAAGTGGTGTGGCAAAACAACGACGGCAGAGCGACGGGCAGAGAGCGTCATAAAGATGCAGGATCCGGACCGACGAGAAGGTTATCTTGCTACGGCAAGGACAAAGCCATCATTGCTACTCAAGGGCACTACGCCTCGGCTGATAGATGAATGGCAGGTGGCACCTGTTATATGGGATGCGGTTCGCCACGCTGTTGATGAACGCAGAGAGAAAGGACAGTTTATATTGACCGGATCAACAGTAATAGACGATGAAGAAATAATGCATACCGGCACAGGGCGCATTACCAAAATGGCAATGTATCCGATGAGTCTGTTCGAATCGCTTGAATCGAACGGCTCTATTTCGTTGCGCCGCCTTTTCTATGACCCGGAGTACGATATTGATGGTGAGATGTCCCATCTCACTATTGAGCAATTGATATTTGCCGCTTGCCGTGGAGGGTGGCCGGCTTCGCTTGATGAAATGAGTGTGGATGCAAAACTTCTCATCGCAAAGGATTATGTCGAGGAGATTTGCAACAAGGATATCTCAAGAGTTGATAAAACACGCCGCAATCCCACATTGGCACGTCTTATACTTCGAAGCTACGCACGAAATATCTGCACTCTTGCTAAGAAAACCTCTATGCTAGCCGATGTGTCGGAAGAGATGGAAGGAACATCAATGCCAACGTTTGATGATTATGTCGGTGCGTTAGAGAAGCTATTCGTCATAGACGATATTGAGGCGTGGTCTCCAGCAATTAGATCGAAGACTGTGATACGTACAGGGAAGAAACGCTGTTTTGTGGATCCGTCGATAGCTGTAGCCGCATTGGGCGCATCGCCGGAGAGTTTGGAATTGGATCTGAACACATTCGGTTTCATATTTGAGTGCTTATGTTTTCGTGACCTTCGTGCATATTCACAAGCATTGGGAGGACGCCTCTCTTATTACCATGACCGTCTTGGGCTTGAGGCTGATGCCGTAATGCATCTTGATGATGGGCGCTATGCGCTGATCGAATGCAAACTCGGCAGCCGAGAGATAGAGGAAGGAGCAAAACATCTTCTCGAAATACAACGCCTCATTGCCGAGAAGAACAAGACAGAGAAACAAATCAGACTTCGAGAGCCGGATTTATTGATTGTCCTCACAGGTGGAGAAATGGCATATACCCGTAATGACGGCGTAAAGGTAATTCCTATTGGATGTTTGAGGGACTAAAGATAAGTAGCTGTTCAAATTAAAACGATATAATAAAAACTCCTAAAAGTAGATGATCTCGTATATTCTCCACTTGCCGATTTCGGCCGCTTCGGCATTGTCGCTCGGTCACGATGCCCGCATCGCTCCCTCACTCCGCAGCCAAATCGCCTCGAAATCGCCGGCGCGGATAATATACGTTTAATTTGACCAGCTACTTATAGTTATAACGGAGATTTTCTTTAAATAGTTTCGGAGTAAACTTAAAATGAGGCATATCCGATCGGATATACCTCTTATGTTTGAATATATATGTCAGAGGGGATATGCCTCACGGCATACCCCCTCTCCTTCATTATTTACTGTATGAGGGAATTGTATCAGTCATTGGGAACGAAATAGCTATATCCGTAGTTGATATATCCAGCGGATACATGCCATACAAGACATGTAGCTACAAAACCGTCTTCATAAAGGAAGTTTGCATAAGCGGTCAGCCCTGTTACGAAAGATTCATTGCTTTGCCAGTAACCTACGTCATATACGAAAATCTGGCCATAGTCTCCGAAAGTCCAGGGTGTAGGCTGCTCCTTGACCCTGAAGAGCGTAAATTTACCATCTTCGTCCTCATCAGAGATATCAAGCAGATTAAACTTCAATGAATGGCCTGCTCCGAAAGCATCCTTGATGTGGTATAGATTTTTATCAGTGGTGCAGATTTCGAGAG
>JAIDTS010000253.1 GCA_029060585.1 Muribaculaceae bacterium | reverse complement strand
CTCCAGTCGGAAGTGTGGTGTGTAACAACTGTACTGAGGTTGTACTTGCCGTCGACAAACTCAATGCCACACTTGATATAGTTCTCATGGTCGATGCGTATCATCATTCCGGCCTGGTCGAAGCGTACCTTATAATCACCCGTCACCTTGACTTTAGCCTCAAACTCGCCTCCATATTCAGAGTAGTAGAAAGGAGCGTCATCTACGGTAAAACCATAGTGGGATATACGCCAATAGTCGCTGTTGGGAGTTACGAACATAGTGAGTTTCCCTCCGTTAATGTTCCATTCATCAGGTTCGTTAAACCAGTTCATCTTTTCAAGGGTCTGTGCCATAATTGATTGACTTAGTATTGCAGCTGTTGCCACGACAAGATATTTCAGTTTCATCCGATAAAGAATTTTGATTTATCTACTTTGTGAAAACGGTCGGCTTACCGAAATTGAAAGGGATTGACACCAAAATATCAATTCCTTTCCTGTCATTGTTGAATAACCGGCAGTTTTTTTATTTTTTGCAAAGTTAACATCTTTTTCCTGAATATACAATGGCTATTGATAACAATTTTGAGAAACTTGATAGCATGTATAGAATAATATGAAGCTATTCAGAATGTTTTCGTTGGCACTATATTGACTGATTGTGGATCTTGCGACTCTCTATTCGTTCTTACTAAGTGTTTGATAACTCGACGTACCGTACTCCATTTTGGGAAGATAGCAAAGGGCCTTACTGAACTATAGCTTAATAGAATGACGGTAAGAGAGGCGAGTGCCACGATTAGCAGCCAGCCATATATCTCTTTCATTGATACTATCAAGGCATGTGTCTGTACCATTCCATACAACTGTCCCAGTGGAACGAAGGCTACATCGGAATTGGTATTCAATACGTTTGCTCCCAGCAGAGCGGCATTTTTCTCCATTGTGTGACGAAAGAACTCACCGATTATCGCAGGTCCGAGTGTTGCACCCATCACGGCACCGGTAAAACCATTGATCGTCAGTGCCTGTGGAAAGACCTGAAACGGCAATCCACTCTGCACTATCGAGGTCAGGAACACAATAGAGATTATCACCGCAGCCGCTCCCCTGAAAAAGAGAGGAATGAAAAGCATCTCCTTCTCCACATTATAATCTATGAAGAAATAGAAATATGCAAGATAGACGATAGCCAACGCAAAACCGATGGCAGTCATGGTCTTGTATCTCCACTTGCGCAAGGCGAATGTGAAATAGGTGAAGCCACATCCGACAATGATACCGGCAAACACATACCAGTTGAGATCGATCAGGTTCGTCTCGTCAAAGCCAAGAATATTGGCGGCATAGCTGTGTTCAAATACATGTTCGGTGGCTAAGAGCGTGAAGAAAACAAGATATATGCCGGTAGCGCGAATCACGTTTCGGTTCCTCATCGCACGAAAGCTGATATATGGATGATGGAGAAACGATGCACGCCAGAGATTGATACAGAGACAGGCAAGACCGATAAGCGCAGCTCCTCTTATTTCCACAGCATCCCACCAATCGAAGTAGCTGCCATATACACATATAAACGTAAAGCACATCATGAAGCTCGCCCATAGCACCGCTCCAATCCAGTCGATACCGAGCAGGGGGATGTACATCGGTGCCCGCATGGGCCTTACAAGCAGCATGACCAACACCATCATCAAGGCGAGTAATCCGATCATTATCCAGTGCATATATTCCCATTGGGAGAAAAATGCCGTATATATTGTCGCGATTCCGCTAAGCTGTATGACGCTGTCTACTATTATATAGACGTAGCAAAAGAAAATCGCCATATCCCTTACCGGAGTCAGCCAAAGCTGGATAGTGGAATTGCACGCAAGGGTAGCCTGCATACGAAACCATCCAGCTACAAAACAGGTAGCCACCAGCAACGGCACATATGTGGTATTGGCACAGATAATATTCGCTGATATAAGAACAATTGCGGCCACAAGCAGTTGAGTACGAGTTGAGAACCGGAACTTGATACGGAACATAACGGCGAAATTTATAGCCATCCCTATAAGCGAGGCGTAGCCAGCCATCAATATATCCTCCTGCATCAACGCAGTAGTTCCGACCATATCGGACGCTGCGGCAAGATACACGCCGCCCGAAAACTGCACAATCAGAACGAAGAATATGAATAGATACGGCTTCAAACGCCTTGGAATGAAATTCGGGACCTCCGGTATGTCAAACGGTCCCGACGGAGAATGCCAATCTGCCATATCAATACTTCACACTACATTCCACGTTCATTCCGGCACGCAGCTTAGCCATATCCTCTGATTTATTATCGGCACTGAACTCAATCCTGACGGGAATACGCTGACGCACCTTTACGAAATTTCCTGCCGAATTGTCCTGAGGCAACAGCGAAAGAGAAGCTCCAGTGGCAGTGGATAAGGATTTCACCTTACCATAGAATGTAACTTTCGGAATTGCATCCACCTTTATCTCGACAACGCTGCCTGGCTCGATATGGCGCAGCTGTGTCTCCTTATAATTGGCCGTCACCCATATATCCTGCGAATCGACAATGTCGAGCAGTGTCTGACCTTGTTGTACGAGCTGTCCTACCTGAATTTCCTTTCGTGATGTGTAGCCGTCACACGGAGCGGTAATCACAGTATAACTCAGATTTAATTCCGCAGTCTCGAGCAATGCTTTAGCCAGTTCGATTCCGGCTTCCGACTGTGATATTCGCTGACGGTTTATATCCACCACCGCTGAGGTCGCCGATCGTTGACGAAAAAGCATTTCATAGCGGGCTTTCTTCGCTTCATAGTCGGTCTTTGCTCCGTCGTATTGCTGGCGTGTGACTGCATCCTGTGACAGGAGTTTTTCATATCGGGCCAGATCGGTAGCCGCCATTTCCATCAGTACCTTAGCCTCGGCGATTGAAGCCTCGCTGACGGCGACATTGGCTGAAGCTGAGGTGACCGAGCGGTCTGCGACATCACGTCCGGCAATGGCGTTCTGATAATCAGCGCGTGCACGTGCCACGTTAAGCCGCATATCGGCATCGTCGATTATGACAAGTGTATCTCCTTTTTTCACCTGCTCATACTCGTTGAAGCGGATTTCCTTGATGTAGCCCTGCACACGGCTGTTGACGGGTACTATCTGCTGACGCACCTGCGCGTTGTCGGTAAACTCGACATTTCCAAGGTGAATAAACCGTGAGCCTACCCATATGGAGGCTGCGCCGATTACTATAATGGTAATTATATAGGAGAGTATCTTTTTGCTGCGGTGTTTCATATCTTTCCGGTGATGAACAAGAGTTTGTAATAATAATAGATAATGTTGATGCGGGCGTTGACGAGTTGCTGTTCCGCTTCCAGTTTGGAATTTGCGGCATCAAGCATGTCGGTGATGAGAGCCATATCAGCGGAATAGCGGGTGGAGGTGGTACGGTAGTTTCGCTCCGCAAGTTCCACACTTTTTTGTTGGGTTATAAGTTCCTCGTATGCCTCGAGATAACGAACGTAATCGGCGTTGACAGCCAGGGCCACTTCCTCGCGGGTAGCTTCGAGTTGCTCAAGGGCTTTTTGGGTTCCAACTCGACTCTTGGACAACGACTTGTTGCTTTTGTAGAGCGAGGAAATGTTATAGTTCACTCCTACTCCGACATACCAGTAGCTTAGATTCCGGTTGATGGGAGGCACTTCCACAAGGATAGGACCATCTATACTCCATGCCGCCTGTAGCCCTATCTTCGGCAGGCGTTCCGAACGCACGAGTGCTTCCGCCTTCCGGCTCATATCTACCCCTAAACGTGCAAGATTAAGCGTGGGAGAGTTCGCTTCGGCCTCAGTCTGCCACCACATCGCGCCTTCTTTCGGCAGCGACCTGGTTAATATAGTACTATCCGGGACAACTACCGTACCGTCTCTAAGTCCAGATGTTGTGACAAGATTGGTATTGAGAATTTCGATTGTGTTGTTGATCTTCACAAGTTGCAGCTTAAGATTGGAAACCAACAGCTCATATCTTGTGATGTCGTTCTGCAATGC
>JAIDTS010000252.1 GCA_029060585.1 Muribaculaceae bacterium | reverse complement strand
ATGTGAAGCACGTCTATGGGCTCGAACTTGTCGAAGTCATAGACGAATACATCAGCTCCGGCTATCCATTGGCCATAGAGTTTTCCCCACACGGCCTTTCCCCATCCGGTATCGGCCAGGGTAAGGTGCAGACTGCCTTCGTGCAGGTTGTGCCAGAAACTGGCGGTGATGATATGTCCGAGTGGATATGTGAAGTCATGAGCCACCATTTTTGGCTCGCCCGTGGTGCCGGATGTGAAATAAAGCAGACTGACGTCGTCATTGGTGTTGGCGAGTTCCGGACGTTTGAAAGGAGCCGCTTTCTCTATACTGCTGTTGAAGTCATACCATCCGTCAGGCACGACCGGTCCGGTGGAGACAACAGCCTTAACGGATGGACATTTGGGAAGGGCCTTCTCTATATGCTCCACTATTACTGGGTCACCGGCACACACGATGGCCTTGATATCGGCCATCTCGCAGCGGTAGATGATGTCTTTGGGAGTAAGCAGATGAGTGGCAGGGATGACGGTGGCGCCCAGCTTATGGAGCGCTATGATCGAAAACCAGAACTGATAGTGTCTCTTCAGTATCAGCATTACCTTGTCTCCGCGTCCGATGCCGATGCTCTGGAAGAATGATGCTGTCTTGTCAGACTCGCGCTTGATATCGGCGAATGTGAAGTGGCGTACCTCTCCCTTGTCGTTGGTCCAGAGGAGGGCTTCCTTTTCCGGGTCTTTTTCCGCCCATGCGTCTACCACGTCATATCCGAAATTGAAATTTTCAGGCACGTTTACTTTGAAATTGGCCATAAAGTCCTCATAAGACGTAAAATCCGTCTTATCCAGAAATCTTTCTAACATATCTTTTTTACCTGTTAATAATTTTGAGCAAGGAATTTAAAATTAGAATGCTTGCAGGTGTCTGCATATGGAAAGTGTTCCCATCCATCCAAATTCCGAATTCAACATTCAAAATTATCAATTGATTATTGCTATGATTTTTGCGTCTGAGTCTCCGATGGCTCGGAGAGCGTGTGGCATAGTGGAATCGAACATTACGCTGTCGCCTGGATGCAGAATAGTCGTTTTCTTGCCCACTGTAATCTCGACTTCTCCTTCGAGCACATAGTTGAACTCCTGTCCTTCATGTGTGTTCGGGGCATGGATCGTGCCTGCCGTGTGGTCTGGGGAAATGGTCACTAGAAAGGGAATCATGTTTCTCTGTCTAAAGCCTGATGCAAGATCCTCATATGAATAAGCCGCCCGACGCTCTACCTTCACTCCGCGTCCCTTGCGGTTTACGTAGTAGGTATTCATTTTCGGTTCTTCTCCGAAGAGGAGCACGGCCAGTTCTATACCCTTACGGCTGGCTAGTCGCTGAAGGAAACTTACCGGTATATCATGTTCGCCACTTTCGTATTTCAAAAGCGTATCTGGAGTCACACCGCAATCGGCTGCCATCTCTTCGATGGTTTCGTCAAGGGAGTCTCGCAGTCCTTTGAGTCGCTGGGCAAGTTGTGCTAATTCGTCCATATATCTACCTGTATTACTCGTTGGTTATTCTGTTTTTGACTTTCTTTGCAAAAGTATATAATTTATTTGATTTGGCCAACTAATTGCACATTTTTTTTAAGTTGTGTAGTTTCAGGTTAGGT
This sequence comes from Muribaculaceae bacterium, assembly GCA_029060585.1. The sequence continues at coordinate 666 of JAIDTS010000252.1, read as the reverse complement.
AAGGATAAAAAAACGGCCGCTTTCCTGAGAAAGCGGCCGAGAATATAGAGATTGATGGAATGATCATTCAGCTGCGAGGATATAGAGAGCCGGAAGCACACCGCTCTCAACATCGTAGCAGCCCCATGACGAGTAGCCTGCAGAATACTGGATCCACTTGCCATTACCGACATTCTTGACAGTCCAGAGACCTTCTCCGTCACAGGTAGCTGTGAAGATGTAGCTCGGATCGATGGCTCCGTCCGTCACAGCGGGAGCGTCAGATAGGTTGAACGATGTGTAGGTGCCCGACATGTAGCTGTATCGGCCGTTGGAGTCAACGATGAGGAACTGTCCCTCGCCAAGACGGTATGTCTGGTCGCCTACTGTAGCGCTGCTTGCGAATGTGAAGGCATTGACTTCATTCTTCTCCTCGATGACGTCGCCTGTGATCTTCACAGGTGCTGTATACATGTAGCCGTAGTTCTTCGATGCGGCTGTCGGAATAGCGCAAATGCCTTCTGCAACGAACAGATACTGGCGGTCGAGGATAAGTTCGGTGGTGAAGTTGAAGTAAGCCTTGCCAACATACTTGACAAAATTCCACTTACCGTCTTTCTTCAGGAACTGGGCGGTCTTGGTCTGGAGGTCGTTGTTGTTGATTGCCCAGGTCTGTCCATCATAGAC
>JAIDTS010000251.1 GCA_029060585.1 Muribaculaceae bacterium | reverse complement strand
GGCTTCCGTGAAAGAATGGCTACTGCCGATGGCCGCAAGGTACTTGCCCGTCGCCGTGCCAAAGGTCGCTACTCACTGACTGTTTCCGACAACATCGCAGGCAAGTGATCTTGAATCATCGTTAAGCGACAGCGGACTGAAAAGAATAAAGGGATGATGCCTTGGCATCATCCCTTATTCGTATTTAGGCCTCATCTAATAAAAAGAGGGCTTGTCGTTAAGTTACGCGTAGTGCTGCCCGGGAATCCCTTGTGTCAAATTCCCATGAATGGGTCGAGATAGACCTGAGCGAGCATCTGGTGCAGGGTGTTTTGATTCAGGCATATATCTATGATGGTCCATACCACTGCACCGAGCATAAGAAGTGCCGTGTAGCGAAGCACCTTGTTGAGCCTGTAGTCGGAAAACTTAAAGAGCGCGATGGTCACCGGGACAGTCCATATACCGATGGCAGCGAAGCCTGCCCATCCCCATACGTTGAGTGCGTTGTGTACTCCTGCCCATATCAGCGCGAGACCTCCATACGCGCAAACTACATATGATATCTTCATGACCTTTGGGCCGAAGATGACGGCCTTGGTGCGTTTCCCTACGGCCATGTCATCTCTGTAGTCGCGCACGTTGTTGACAGTGAGTACATTGGCTCCCATCAGCCCGACACCTAAAGCTACAATCAGCGCCATTTCCCACATCTCGCCGAGTATTCCGGCCATCGAGCCCCCTGTCCAATCGCCGCATTGTAGATATGCGGTCATGGTTACGGGTACTATGCCATAGAACACCACCACGGCTTCATCTCCGAGCCCGTGATGGGAAAGTGGCCATGGTCCTGCACTGTATGCGAAGGCTCCGACTGCTACAAGAATGCCGACAGCTACAATCCAGAAACCTCCCCAATAGATAAGTGTGAGGCCGAGGAGGCAGTCTGCAGCCATGATAGCCAGCATGGCACGCTTCATGCTCTCGGGCTTGATGTCTCCTTCTGTCACTCCGCGACGGAATCCTTGACGTCCCTTTTTGTCAAGTCCTTTCTTGAAGTCGAAGTATTCGTTAGCGAAATTGCTTACTATCTGAGCTGCCAGGGCGAAGACAAGGCAGATAAGTGCCGGTAGCCATTTGAAGTTGTCGTAGGATAGCGAAACAGCGCACCCTGCAAGCACTCCGGTAGCACTTACGGGCAGCGTTCTGAGACGCATGGCCTCTATCCATGGTTTTGCGTTCATAGGACTTCGTTATATAGAGAGATTAAGTATAGGTGGTCGGTAATCCCTGATTCTTATAGGAATTAAATGAAAATTTAATAAAAAAAAACGAATTAAGAAATTATATTGTAAAAAAAATTAAATAATGTTGTAACACGCTGAATTTTTTTGTAACAAA
>JAIDTS010000250.1 GCA_029060585.1 Muribaculaceae bacterium | reverse complement strand
TTCGCGTATGCCAATATCGCGCATACCGCGCCCATTATTATCTTTACAATACTCTTCATATCATATAAGACAAAGTGGCGACCCTAAAGTTAAATCCATGGGCCGCCACTTTAATCTCTAATCTCTAATATTTAATCTCTAATATTTAATATTTAATCCACCACCCACGCCGATCCACGCGTGAAAATCCGCCCCGGATCGGTAAGCTCGGCGGCGTCAAGTGCGTTCAGCTTCTTCCTCCATCCTACACGCTCGTCTTCCTTGGCTCCGGGCCCCGTGCATTTGTATTCCCCGTAGCGGGCGGTCTTCTCGTTTTCCGTCTTTCCCCAGTTGTGCCATCCCTTCGGATTGATTGCTTCCGGGAGCTCGCAATCGATGAAGAACGTAGAGGCATACGGACGCCACGTTCTGCCGAGATGTACGTTTTTTACATCCGGCGCAGCAGTCACCTTGCATTTGTGGAATACGTAGCCTACAGCGTTCTCTTTCGGAGTGGATGCAGCCGTAAGATATGAATCGCTCTTTGCGTGTAGATGGCAGTTGCGGAAAAGCGCGGTCGCTGCTCCGAAGATGAAGTCTACGGTTCCCTCTATATAGCAGTTGTCGAATAGGTCTCGCGAATTGTGTCCCGTGGCGTAGAGCGTGTCCTGATTGCCCAGTATGTCACAGTCTATGACGTGGATCTTGTCTCCTGTCGTATGGAGCGCCACAGCTTGCCCTACCTGTCCAGCTGTGTTCTCTATCGTCATGTTCTTCAGCGTGATGTTGTTGCCGTCGATGCGCATGGTGTAGCTCCCCGAAGTCCCCATGTTGTTCAGCTGGGCGTAGTCGCCATGCGTGATGACGGTTCCTTTCCTGCTTTCCCCCTCTATCGTGACGTTCTTCAGCGTATAGTTGACGAGAATCTTCTCGTCATATCTCCCGTCCTTAACGTAAATCCTCACAGGATCCTCGAAGTCACCCCGCAGCTTCTTCAGGGCCTCATTTATCGTCTTATAGTCGCCGCTTCCGTCCTGCGCTACAGTAATCGTCTGCGCATACCGTCCGTCTTCTCCGGCCCATGCCTGGGCCATAATTCCCATCATCAGTGCCAGCAAGGCAAAAATCTTTCTTTTCATATCATTTAGTCATTTAGGTTTCTTGGTAATCATGATGTGCGCTATCAGCCGACATCCTCTTCACCGTATTCCGAAAATAGATACAGTATAGGATAGCTGCAGCGAACAAGGCGAACGAGAAACTGTAGTACACCCCGACGTTCCCCATTCCAAGTCCGGTCGCAAGCCAGAACAGCATCGGAACTCCGATCAGTATGTACGCGATAAGCGTCACCCATAAAAATGGTCTGACATTCCCCGTGCCTCTCAGTCCGTTTGCAAACGTCAGCTGTGCCGCATCTCCATATTGGTAGATCACCAAGGGAAGGATAAGCATCCCCGCTGAGGTCAGCACCTCCTCGTCAGGCGAGAAGAACCCGGTCAGACTATGGCCGAAGACTAAAAACAGTACCGATGCGGCCGTGGCCAGGATTAGGTTGAGGTGCAGACCCGCCATCGTGATGCGTCTCACTCCGGCCATGTCCCCTACGCCCGTATAGTTGGCCGACCGTATCGACACTGCGATGCCGAAGCTCATGAAGGTCATGAAGCCTAACTGCGAGATTGTGTTTATCACCTGGTATGCCGCCAGCTGTATCTTTCCGAACCATCCGGTCACTATGGCTCCTAACGACCATAGTCCGCATTCAACGCCTGACTGTATCATGATGGGCCACGACGTATTCCAGACCACCCTTCTGATATGTCCCACATGGCTCGATCCGAGGGCCTCATTCTTATAGGGTTTGTATCGGCGCGTGGTCATGAACACCGCTAATATCCCTATCGTCGATAGCCATCGTGCCGTCAGCGTCGAGAGGCCCGCTCCGTTGAGTCCCATTTCCGGGCATCCGAACTTTCCGAAGATGAGAAGATAGTTGCCGATGATGTTGACGACATTGGCCGAGAGGATGATCCACATCGGTGTCGCTGTGTCCGTCACCGCGTTGGCCGTCTGCTGCGAGCAGTTGAAGATGGCCATCGGGAAGAGCGAAGAGAGGATTATGAGGTAATACTGCCTGATAAGCGGCAGAAGTTCTTCTGGCTGTCCGAAGCGGTCGAGGAAGAAATAGAGTATCCCCATCAGCACTGTAAGCCCTATCGAAAGGAACGCGTTCACCTGTAGCCCGGCCCTCAGCGTGCGTCCCGCGCCCGCGTGGTCGTCCCTCCCGAACAGGGCGCCGATAAGCGGAGTTATACCCGACGCGAATCCGATCTGCATAACTACCGGTATCATGAACATGGAGTTGACGAATGCCGCCGCGGCCAGTTCTTCGACACCATACGCCCCTACCATCGCAGTGTCGGCGAATGCCACCGTGATGATTCCCAACTGAGTTGCCATCACAGGCATCCCCAGCCGGAACAGCGACTTATACTCACTTATATAACTCATAATTTACAATGCATAATTCATAATTCCGATTCTTCCGGTAGGGACGCACGGCCCGTGCGTCCGCCCGAGTCCGTCACGCCTCCAAAGTGATGGATCCGAGCGTCAGAGTCCCCATATTGCGTAGACAATTATGCATTATGAATTATGAATTCATAAAGCGAATTGCAACCGTCCTCTATCAGGTCCAGTGCGTTCTCGAATCCCTGAGCTCCGTCGTAATAAGGATCCGGTACGCAGTCAGCCCACGGATGCTGCGTGAAGAAATCCGCCATCCTGACTACCTTCCTCTCATCCTCCGGCGTAGGAGCCATAGCCCGCAGGCGGTCGTAGTTCGAATCGTCCATAGCCACGATGATGTCGAAGCGTTCGAAATCCGACTCCCTCACCTGCCGCGAACGGTGTGTCAGCTCGAGCCCTCTGCGTCGCGCATGGGCCCGCATCCTGCTGTCGGGCAGATCGCCCGCGTGTCCGCCGTATAGTCCCGCTGAGTCGATCTCAAAACGGTCGGCCGCTCCTCGTTCCTCCACAAGACGCTCCATGACCCCGTGTGCCGCCGGACTCCTGCATATATTTCCTAAGCACACAAACAGGATCCTCGCCTTGTCTCCGGTCCTCACCATCCTATTTATCTCATTCTTTTTCATATCCGAGTTTATATATGTTGATCTGCGGATTCTTTGATTAATTCCGGTAGGGACGCACGGCTCGTGCGTCCGCCACATCTGTCTTTAACTCTACAAATTTACAACTTTTATTTAACACCTCCAAATATTAAGGCCCCGTCTCAAAAAAATGGGGCCTAATATTTTTTCTACCCCATTGTTCTCTGGATCCCTGGTCTAAAAAACTAAACCCACTTCGTGGGTCCATGGCCGTCTGAAATTTGGCCGTCTGAGGAAAATTAAGTAATTTTGCACTATGGAAAAGTCCCGGCAGAACATAGCCATTGAGCAGCGCCTCGCCCAGCGCCTCACCCAGCAGCAGCTTCGGTTCGTGAAGATGCTCGAGATGACCGCGCCCGAACTTGACGAGGAGGTGGAGCGCGAGATGGAGGCCAATCCTGCCCTCGAGGCCGTCGATTCCGAATCCTACCGCGAATCGGATCCCTCCCCCCTACGCATTACGCCCTACGCACAACGCTCTTCTTCTTCCGCCGACGACTACTCCGAAATCCCCATGGCGGACTCTTCTCCCTCCCTCTACGATTTCCTTATGGCCCAGCTCGGCCAACTCCATCTTGAACCTGACGTTCTCACTGCCGCCCGATTCATTGTCGGAAACCTTGACTCTAATGGGCGCCTCCAGCGCGACCCTGCCTTCCTTGTCAACGACCTTGCGTTTTCCGAGGGAATAGATCTCCCGCAGTCCGTCATGGACGAGGGCCTCGCCGCAGTCCGCACTCTCGAACCCCACGGAGTAGGAGCCGTCTCCCTTGCCGACTGCCTCTCGATGCAGCTCGACTACCTTCCCCCCTCGCAGGAGCGCGACGACGCACTTCGTATTCTCAACGAGCAGTATGAGGCATTCTCCATGCTCCATACCCACCTGCTCGTGTCGCGCCTCCGGATATCCCCCGAACGTGTCGCTGCAGCCATCGATCTTATCCGCACACTTGATCCCAAACCCGGCGCATCCATCGACTCTACTCCGGTCGCTACAAATACCATCATCCCCGACGTAATCGTAGACACATCGGGTCCGGAACCCGTAATCACCCTCAACAACCGTATACCCGAACTCCGTATCAGCGAGACTTTCTCGCAGGCCGAGACCGACATGAAGAAACGCGTGGAGAAACTTAAGGATAACACTGACCGGGAGTTCATCCTCAACCGCTACAACGATGCCCGCGATTTCATCCGCTCGCTTCAGCTACGCCAGCAGGCCATGATGTCGGTGGTGACGGCTATCGTGAAGCTCCAGCGTGAATACTTCGACACGGAGGATATCTACCGTCTCCGGCCCATGATGATTAAGGACATCGAGAAACTGACCGGTCAGGATGCATCCGTGATCTCGCGTTGCACCGCCAATAAACACGTCGCTCTGCCGTGGGGCATATTCCCCCTACGCTTCTTCTTCAGTGACACTGTCGGCGACAACTCCGGAGAGGAGGAAGCCGATGCCCTCACCAACCGCAAGATAGAGGCCGAGATCCGTCGCGTGGTAGATGCAGAAGACAAGAAGCATCCCCTCAGCGACGAAAAGATCACTCAGCTCCTGACAGCCGACGGCCTGAACATCTCCCGCCGCACCGTCGCCAAATACCGCGACCGCCTCTCCCTGCCCCCCGCCCGCCTCCGCCAGCAAAATTAGGGATAGTGGGATGGACAATGTGTGCTTACGCGTCTCTTTCTGGCAAATAATCACTGGCCTTCTTCCAAATCATCAAGATAAAGTAAGAGGCGAATCGAAATCCCAATTCGCCTCTATCTCTGTGCCATTGTTCTATGGAACTCTGGTCTAAAATAATTGTCCTATAGTACTTTGGTCTAAAATATCAAGGTATAGCCACCCGCCCGGGGTCCTTCAATGCCTTGATGCGCGATGGCATGACATAGAACCGTTGCACGAGGAATGCCACTATCGAATATCCCACAGCCTGTATCCACATCGCTATATAGTCGCCGCTCACCTGTGCCAGCGTCGCTCCGTTAGTGTTCATCCTGATGAAACCCTCGACTCCGAACGTTGCTGGAACAAGGTCTGACAGACACTTCCAGAACGGTGCCATAGCGTAGCGCGGCCATGTAAGGCCCGACAGGAACAGGAAAGCCACAGAGGTCACAACCCATATCACGAACACCGATTCCCTCTCGCGGCACGCCGCCTGCAGAATCATGCCAAGGGCGATCGACCCGATCACCATCGGAAGGATAAACACCTGGATCTCCCACGGATTCCCCGCCTGAGGAAACCTGAACATCATCGGGACGTAGTGAAGCATATAGATGCAGGGCACTATGATGACCGTCAGATAGGCCAGAGCCCCTCCAGCCATCGACTTGAACGTACCTCCGGCTGTAGCCTTGTCGATGTCGGCGTAAAGCCACGGCTTCTCCCGCTTCGCTCCCCCCGTCATCCCTACGGCCAGAACCAAGCACTGTTGAAGTATCAGCACAAGCACGCCCGGCATGATAAACGAGTCGAATCCCGACTCAAGATTGCCCATTGCTACATTCTGCACTCCAAGCGGATCTCCCGTGACAAGCGTCTCTGCCAGAGGAGCGCTCTCTATGATCTTTTCAGTCATGATGTCGCTTCCCATAGCCTGAGCTACATTCGTTGACGCAACCAAAAATCCGCGGTAGCGCAGCAAAAGGCTCATCTCCGCGTATATGACGGCGGGGGATGACTCTCCGCGTCCCACTTTCTTCTCGAACCCTTCCGGAATCTCAAGAATGCCGTAGCATTTATGGCTGTTCATGGCGTGCTTGCCTTCCCCGAGGTCGGAGGCATAGCCTATGATGCGGATCTCCTGCGTCGCGTCGAGGTTGCGCACAAGCTCCCGTGAGAGCGCGCTCCGGTCATGGTCCACCACCACCATCCTCACGTCTCTCACCTGCTCCGGATTATAGATCAGCGAGTAGATTATTGGGTAGGCCAGTGGTAGGAACGCCAGAAAGAGTATGATGCCGATATCGTGAGTGATCAGCTTCAGCTCCTTTATATATGATTTAACGAATATTCCCATCGTAATTCTCAATTCTAAATTCTCAATTCTCAATGCATAATCTTCGTCTAATTCATAAATCTAAATTCATAATGATTTTTCATCGCGTAGCCAATTATGCATTATGAATTATGAATTAGTTAAGGTATGTAAACCGGTCTCTCGAAATTCTTACGTATCTTCCACATCACCGTGAAGGGCAGAAGCATATAGACTATATATGCCGCATACCACCAGCGTGAATACCAGATGTCGATGCCGTTAAGGGCCTGGTCGATATAGATCAGGAAGTTGTAGCGTATCGGCATCATGTAGCTGAAGATCGCTATGCTTCCATACATGCTTTCCACCGGGAAGGAGAACGCCGCAAGAGAGAAGGAGAGAATGCCCATCAGCGAGCACACCGAGAGGCTGAACCTCAGGTTAGGCAGGACTCCGAAGAAGAAGATAGCGCAGCACTGGCACGCCACTACGAACATCAGTTCGTTGACTGTCATCCACCACCAGCTCCCGTGCATCGGATACCCCTCCCAGAAATAGAGCCACGACTGCATGAAGAGTATCATAATCCACCATCCGATCGTCTGAGGAAGTATCTTCCCTGCTATTGCCTCCATTATGTTGCCGTTGGCCATACGCATGAGCTTCGGCGACGTGCCGTATTTGATCTCCTCGCCCAGCGAGAAGCACACCATCAGCATGATCATCAGCTGGAAGACACAGGGCACGAACGAGTTGCAAAGATAGATGGCGTAGTTCAGCCCCGGATTGTTCAGTCCCCTGCTCACTATGTTGATCGGTTGCATCATCGGCACCACCTCGTCGGCCTGAAGCCCCGCGGTCTCCGCTACATTCAACATTATGCCCGCCTTAGACATCAGGGCAGTCGTCTTGAAACTCTTGAAGAGAAGCGACGCCGGCACGAAATACGTCATGTTGGTGTAGAAGGTGATCGTAGGTCCCTTTCCCGAGAGAAGGTCCTGCTCGAAGTTCTCCGGTATCATGAAGAATCCGAAGATCTCACCCTCCTGCATCTTGTGGCGTGCCTCGGTGAAGGAATTGCTCTGGTCTACGAGGTCTACCATCTGCAGGCTTCCCAGATTCTGGGTGATTTCCCTCGACAGTGAGGTGCCGTCCTTGTCTACGATGGCGGCCGGAACCTTGTCGGGGAGTCCTTCCTCCATCATATTGGTGAGCATCAGCATCAGGAGGAGGGGCAGCACAAACATCGCGACCCAGTAGAGCGGCCGTCCGGTCAGTTGTCTCACCGACCGATTGAATATTTGCTTGAATCCACTCATCTCTTTATGCTTTATAATTATTTATTCCAATCAATCATTAAAATTAATATTTAATAATTAATCTTTAATCTTTTATCTTTTATCTTTAATCATTATTTCTCCACTCCTAAGTAGACCACGCTCATGCCGGGGCGGAAGTTCTCTATTTTCTTTGCAGGTTTAGCTTTTATCTGGAAGGTGCGCGCATCGTAGTCGCCGGTCGACTTGGTGGCCTGCCAGTTGGCGTAGGTGCCGAGGTCGCGGATATAGAAGACGGTCATGGTCTCCTCCTTGTCCAGCGCCGGTATCTTGACGCGTATCTTGGTCCCCTCGGTGATGTCCTTCAGAAGCGTCTCGCGCACGTTGAAGACAGCGTGGTCGTCGTCTTTCTGAAGATTCATGATCGGAGCCCCTGTAGCTACGAGCTCGCTGACGTTCGGATAGACCACCGTGATCACTCCGTCGGCCGGAGCTAACAGATACTGGTCTTCAAGAATTGCGTCTACTTCGTTGACACCTCCCTGGGCTACCTTTACCATCGATTCGGCTGCCGCCTTGTCTTCGGCCTGCGGACCTGCGAGTGCAAGCTCATACTGGCTGCGGGCCGCTGCTTCTCCAGCCTTGGCTGCGTCATACGCCGCCTTGGCCTCGTCGCGCTTCTGCTCGCTGACCACTCCCTTTGCGAAGAGGTTCTGCATGCGGTCGTAGGTCTTCTTCGCGATGCCCGTAGCGGCGGCAGCCTGGTTCATGACGTCGCGAGCCGAGTTGATGATCTGCTTGCGTGTGCCGGCGTCCACTTTGCGGTTTGTTGCCTTCGAAGCTTCTTCCATCGCCTCTGCCTGGGCCAGACGTGCCTCTACGAGCGATGAGTGGATATGTACGAGCGTGTCGCCTGCCTTTACTCGCTGTCCTTCCTCTACGTATAGTTTCGTGACGCGTCCGGGAAGCTTGCCTGAGATTCTCACTTCGGTCGATTCTCCCATGCCCTGAATTGTGTCCGGAGCCGGCTTGATGAATATAAACCCTACGACTGCCATCGCTGCAATTATGAGAAGCACGATGACGATTGTCACTATCAGGGATTTTTCTTTAGAGCTCACCTCTGTCGGGTCGGGGAGCGGTGTGTTGTAGTTGGTATGCTGTTCCATAAGGCTATGTTTTTAATAAGTTCTTCAGTTATAGGTTTTAAGTTTTTGTTATATCTTCTCACTGATATCTAAGAGATGATGGCTGATAGCTGATAGCTGATAGCTGATAGCTGATAGCTGATAGCTGATGTCTGATAGCTTATAGCAAATAGAGCATAGCTCATTCAAGATATCACAT
>JAIDTS010000025.1 GCA_029060585.1 Muribaculaceae bacterium | reverse complement strand
GTCGATGCAGGAGAGATGGAATGCTGGAGCCGGATCTGCCGTCAGTATGACCTGGACCGCGACATACGTATCGCGGCACGCAGCGTATCGTTTGCCGATGCGATAAAGACAATTTGCTCGTCATCGGTCACAAGCCTTGGCCGTGATCTCCTCGGAGACTGCCGGGATATGACCATCAGCGATGGCTTCTGTGCGCACTCAGAGGCGCTTCTCATGATTGCTCTCAAAATATTGCTTTCGCCGGAGCATGGGCTCACTGGAGAGGTCTACTCCATCCCGCGGGCCAGCTTCGACATTGACATAGCCACCGCCATATATGTGGAAAGCGACGATGATCCGGAGACAAATGAAGCTGTAAGAAGACACTACCGCTCAATCTTCAAGGAATTCCAGCTCACGGGATTCCATTTCATCTATATTCCCAAGATAATAGAGCATTACAGCAGCACCGACCCCACGCTCTTCCGCGACATAATGCGCTTTCTGGCTCCGGCCAAGAAGGAAAGTGACATTGAGGAATCGTATAGGAAACTGATGGAGATGACCACCGGATCATATTGCAAGGACCTTCTCTGCAACAAATGCGGCTTCACCGACCTGCGAAACACCCCGCCGGCAATCCTGATTAAGATCGGTAACAGTTTCGTGGGTACAGACCGCTACGCCAACTATCTCAAGATCGATGTGGATGAGGACATTCTGAAGACCGTTCAGGCCTTTATCGACGAGTTCTCGGAAATGCTCAGCAGCGATGTTTTCGTGGTAAATACATCTGAAGAGCGCGGCGATCAGTTCCACTTCCACGGTTTCTACAAGCAACTCCTCGACATATTCCTGATTGAGCAGAAGAAGCGGAGTCCGGTTGAAATCGATCTCCGGAGGCAGAAGATTACGTTTACGGATCTTGAGGATTCCGAACTCGACCTCCATCGCAAGGAGAAGGCCTTCTATATCGCGATGCTCTGTCAGGGGAGCGGAGGAATAAAGTTCAGGAGGCCGCGCACTCCTGATGAAATCAGACGCTATGAGACGCGGATGAAACGTTTCCAAAGTCGCTATGCAGCAATCTACAGCCTTATGGGTGGAGTTCCGGGAAGGGTGCCTGATGTAACCAATGCCACTATACGAAATCCTATGATGGCTGCGATAAGAAGGGCGATAAGCAACCTCGAAGGGCTTTATAACCCTGATGATTATTCCATCACAAAGGATTCGGAGGGCAGCTACGCCATCCATCTGGAGACGTCGCTGGTATTTGTATTGAGCAACAACGAGCAGAAGCGTATTCCTCTCCAAACTTCAGAACTCTTTGAGCAGTGGAATAGGCACTGACTCCCCATAAACTTGCAATGTTGCAGCGAAATTCTACCCACAAAGGGCGATTTTTCCTGCAATCTTCTAAAAAATGCGGATATTTCCGCATTTTTCACTAACTTTGCACGATTTTTTAAGTTCTCATCGTTTTCAGGGTCTTCAACGTCTTTATAGAGTATCTGAGACGACGATGACAACAAAGACAACAACGAAAACCATAAAAACTATGGCAGAAAAACATCGCTACGCCGGCCTGACAGACGCGCAAGTCGTAGAAAGCCGCGCTACCCATGGAGTCAATATCCTGACTCCTGCCCACAAGGATCCGCTCTGGAAGCGTTTCCTTGAGAAATTCTCCGACCCGCTCATCATCATCCTGATGATAGCCGGAGCGCTCTCCATCGGAATATCATGCTATGAATACTGGGGACTCGGAGAGGGTCCGACCGTATTCTTCGAGCCCGTAGGCATTTTCATCGCCATCCTTCTCGCCACCGGACTCGCATTCTATTTCGAACTGAAAGCCGACAAGGAGTTCGCGCTCCTCAACCAGGTCAACGATGACGAACCCGTGCAGGTGGTGCGCAACGGCAACGCCACGCAGATTCCGAAGAAAGACGTTGTCGTAGGCGATACCGTAATCCTCAACACAGGTGAGGAAG
>JAIDTS010000249.1 GCA_029060585.1 Muribaculaceae bacterium | reverse complement strand
GACACAATGAGGCCGGCATACGTTATACAATGCAACAGCTTGACCGTATTGTTCAGGAAAAGGGAGGAGAGAAACATATCGTGATGGGATTTGTAGCGGATAAGGCTATAGATGAGATCATAGGTCTTCTTCCTAAAGAAGCTCGGTATTATCTTACTCAGGCTTCTATCCCCCGCGCGCTTGCTGCCGAAAGACTTTACGAAAAATTCAGAAGTCATGGAATAGAAGGCACGGTCTATCCTTCTCCGAAAGTTGCAGTAGAAGCAGCGAAAGCAGGAGCGGAAGAAAATGATGTGATCTACATCGGGGGAAGCACATTCGTGGTCGCTGATTTCCTAACCTGACGGATTCAATACATACTCTGGTTTGTATAGCCTGAGCGCTCCCATTTCAGTTAAAATGCGGGCGGATTTCTCCTCGATAGAGAAATCCGCCCGTTAGCTTTTCTTCATTGGTTTATTTTTCCGTCTTCTTCTGCTTGCCTTGTTTTGGCAGCTCATCCTGACGCGCTTGTTCTGTCTGGGCCTGGGTGGCTTCATCTTCTATCAGGCGCTCGGAGCGCGTTTTGTTTTTGGTTTGGGCGGAGTTCATATCGCTCTCTTCATGAAGAAGTATCTCCATTCCGTCTGAGTCTATCACTCTGTATTGGAGATAGGCAAGAGATTCATCAGGGACCACCTTGACACCTCTCCCGAAATGTCTGCGCCACTTTCCATATAGGGAGAACATTCCTTTCTTGATATAGGCGTCTACGAAGGGATGGACATAGAGTATGAATTTCTTGACATCAAGCTGCTGGGTGAGATATTCCAGTTTCTCCTCAAGTTTGTCAGTGAACAGCAATGATGGCTGCACCACACCCTTCCCGAAGCATGACGGACAAGACTCCTCGGTCGTAATATCGAGTGCCGGGCGAACCCTCTGACGGGTGATCTGCATCAGGCCGAATTTCGATAGTGGCAGGATATTGTGGCGTGCCCTGTCCTTCGACATTATGTCGCGCATATGCTCAAGAAGCTGCTGCCTATGCTCCGACTTGGCCATGTCGATGAAGTCTACTACGATGATGCCTCCCATATCGCGGAGCCTCAACTGGCGGGCTATCTCGTCGGCCGCCCTGAGGTTTACCTCGAGGGCGTTGGTTTCCTGGTCTTGCGATGCCTTGCTGCGGTTGCCTGAATTGACGTCTATGACGTGCAGTGCCTCCGTATGCTCGATAATCAGATATGCGCCTGACTTGAATGAGACTGTCTTGCCGAATGCCGACTTGATCTGGCGAGTGATGTTGAAGCTGTCAAACATCGGCACATCCTTTGCGTAGAGCTTTACGGTTTCTTTCCTATCGGGTGCGATCAGCGTCACATAGCTTTGGATCTGTTCGAAGATTTCTGCATCGTTGACGTAGACGCTCTCGAAAGAAGGATTGAAGATATCGCGTATCACACTCACTGCCCTCGATTCCTCCTCATATATAAGCGAGGGAGGAGTGCTCCGCTGCATCTTGGCTATAGAGTTCTTCCAGGCCTCTACAAGTGTACGGAGTTCGTTGATGAGTTCCGCAACCTTCTTGCCCTCGGCAGAAGTGCGCACTATAACTCCGAATCCCTTAGGCTTAATACTGCTGATGATCTGACGGAGACGTACTTTTTCTTCGGCCGACTTTATCTTTTGAGATATGGATATCTTGCTGCCGAAGGGTATGAGCACCATAAAGCGTCCGGTGAGGGTCAGCTCGGTGGTCAGGCGAGGTCCCTTGGTGGATATCGGTTCCTTAGCGATCTGCACCAGCAACTTCTGTCCGGGCTGAAGAAGGTCGGCAATTCTTCCTTGCTTGGGAATGTCGGGAAGCACCTCTACTGAAGATATTTCAGGAACAGTCTCCGGATGTTCGAAAGCCTCTTTGAGGTAGGCGTTATACGTGTTGAATTGCGGACCAAGATCCAGATAATGAAGAAAAGCGTCCTTTTCATAGCCTACGTCGACAAAGGCGGCATTGAGTCCCGGCATAAGCTTCTTCACCTTTGCGAGGTAGAAGTCGCCGACGGAATAGACCACATTGCGGCTTTCTTTCTGCAGGGAGACAAGGCGCGAGTCCTCGAGCAACGCTATGGAGATTTCCTTAGGTTGCACGTCGACGAAGAGTTCGCTTTTCATTGTGTCCATTTCAGGATTTTGTAATGGTTGGTATTAAAAAAAGAACAAGCGGGCGTGGCATGAATCATCACCCCATCCGTCCGGCTTGTTCTTATGGCTTTGCCGTCTCCTCTGAGGAGCGGCCTGCTGAGTGTGTCGGTGAAGACTCTCCGGCGTTTACACCGGATTATTTCTTCTTATGACGGTTTTTTCTCAGTCTTTTCTTACGCTTGTGCGTAGCCATCTTGTGGCCTTTTCTTTTCTTTCCGCTGGGCATAATAATTGATGTTTATGATATGTTTTTAATGAAAATCTTGCGTTTTTCAGCCTATCGAAACTCCGGAGCGAGCCTTCGCCTCGATTTGCGACTGCAAATATCGTGATTTTTTTTGAAATAATCACTATTTGAGGACCAAAAAATACGATTTATGTGCAAATTTAGTGTTATCTTTGCAGAAAAATACCTCATGATGGCTCCTAAATGGATATTCTTTGACCTTGACGACACTCTCTTCGACTTCACGACTGCATCGTTCATTTCGCTTTGCCGCCTTTGGGACGAGAGTCCGGAGATTCGTGCGCGGTTTGACACACCCGATGCTTTCCTCGACGAATATCACATCCACAACAAACGCATGTGGCAGCTTCACGAATGCGGACAGATCACTGCCGATTTCCTCAAGGGAGAACGTTTTCGCCTGACGGTGGCTCCGGACCGCAACGACGAATCTACAGTCAAGGCTATGCGCCTGCTCAACGACCGCTACCTGTGGCTACTCGGAGAATGCGACACTCCTGTCGAAGGGGCCAAGGATCTCCTCAGCCACCTATCCCATAAGCATCTCATCGGAGTACTTACAAACGGGTTTACGGAAGCTCAATACCGCAAACTGCATTCCACCGGTCTTGACCGCTACATCCAGCGAATGGTGATAAGTGACGAGATCGGTATCCAGAAACCCGACCCTCGCATCTTCCGCTATGCAGAGCAGGAGACAGGAGCGACGCCAGACACCACTATCATGATCGGCGACAATCCCGACAACGACATCCAAGGTGCCCTCGACGCCGGCTGGCAAGCCATCTACCTCGACCGCAAATCCAAACCCTTCTCCTCCACCTCTCCCCTCTTCCTCGGCAAAATAGAAGTTTTGGCAGACTGCATATCCTATATATCAAAAAGTAACTCCCGAGATATTCGATAGCCTGCCGTATAGATTCTCAGCATCGTCCATTCGTATGGATAGCGTCATGGAGCAGGAATTGTCAAACTGTTGACTGACCACCTCTGCTCCTGTTGATTTCACCACCTTCATGACGTCATTCATCGCCATATACGGAAACGTAAACGAATATTGCTGCTGCCTTACGCATTCCTTTTTACCCGATGCCTCGAGCGCCAGCGATGCTGCCTCTTTATATGCGGCTATTAGTCCGGGAGTTCCGAGTTTTATTCCTCCGAAATAGCGCACCACTCCTACTGCCACGTCCGTCAGCTCAAGACTGTTTATCTGATTCAGTATCGGTTTTCCTGCAGTTCCCGAAGGTTCGCCGTTGTCATTGGCTTGCCATTCATTTCTCTCCGGTCCTATGACATACGCCCAGCACACATGCCGCGCGTCATGATATTCATTTTGAAGAGCCTTCAGTCGGGATTTTGCATCTTCCGCCGAAACCACATGAAATGCAAAAGAGAGAAACCGGCTTTTCTTTTCAGTGAACTTGCCGGTTCCCTCCTTTTCAATAGTATAGAAAATATCCCCCATCAACCAAACATATTGACGGTATCCAGGGATGTTTTCGGAGGATATATCAACATTCCGGAGGCTATTTCCGATGCTTTGTCCTCACCCATTGTCTCCTTCACGATTTCAAGAGCCCATAGAGTCGCGCTCGACGGGCCGTTGGCAGTAACATACTTTCCCGACACAACTACCTTCGCAGGTTCGTGAATACCGCCCTCTGCCTTACCCTCAAATCCGGGATAGCACGTAAACTTCTCCCCTCTCAGCATGCCAAGTTGCCCGAGTACTTCTCCAGGAGCCGCGCATATGGCAGCCATACGTCCGCTTTCAGATTCGGCATGGTTCTTGATCAGACCTTGAAGCGGAGCGAACTCATAGAGGTTGGTCGCACCGGGAAGTCCTCCCGGGAAAATAAGCCACTCTGCATCCGTGAAGATGGTGCTGTCATAAAGCACGTCCGACACTACAGTTATGCCATGCGCACCTTTCACCTGAAAGGAAGCGGATATAGACACCGTCTTCACCGGCATTCCCGCACGGCGAAGGATATCTATCACTGATATGGCTTCTATCTCTTCAAAGCCATCTGCTAAAAATACGAATGAATCCTTCATGACTATTAGGAATTATTAAGATGCCAAGACTCTTGATGCTGATATAGCACCAAGAGTCAGACTTTATTAACTTATCTTCTATGATAACAATCCTGACCGGATATTGGTTCCGCGTAGCCTCTTAAGACTTAAGACTCAAGACTTAAGACTTAGAAAACTCCCTGAGCGTGCATAGCCTTGGCCACCTTCAGGAAGCCTGCTGTGTTGGCACCCTTAACGTAGTTGACATAACCATCTTCGGTCTTGCCATATTTCACGCACTGCTCGTGGATGTCCTTCATGATTTCCTGAAGTTTCTCATCCACTTCCTCGGCCGTCCACTTCATCTTCTGTGCGTTCTGTGCCATCTCGAGGCCTGAGACGGAAACGCCACCTGCATTCGCAGCCTTGCCCGGAGCGTAGAGTATCTTCGCCTTAAGGAATTCAGCTACTGCCTCACGTGTCGAAGGCATGTTGGCGCCTTCACTGACAGCGATCACACCACCATCTACAAGCGCTTTAGCCTCTTCTCCGTTGATCTCGTTCTGGGTTGCCGAAGGCATTGCGATATCATATTTCATAAGAGTCCAGGGACGCTTGCCGCTGTGATACGGAAGGCCTTCGTTGGCGGCATACTCGCTGCAGCGGCCTCTGAAATAGATCTTATGTTCGAAAAGACGGTCAAACTGCTCCTGGGTCATTCCTTCGGGGAAGAGAACCGTTCCTTCGCTGTCGCTCATCGACATTACCTTTGCGCCCAACTTCAGAAGCTTCTCAGCAGTGTAGAGCGCCACGTTGCCCGATCCTGAGATAGCGACCTTTTTGTCTTTGATATCGATACCCTTTGTTGCAAGCATGTTGAGGAGGAAATATACATTGCCGTAGCCGGTTGCTTCCGGACGCATGAGCGAGCCACCGAAATCAAGGCCCTTGCCGGTGAATGTTCCGGTGAACTCACGCTGCATTTTCTTATACCAGCCGAACATGTAGCCAACCTCGCGGCCGCCTACGCCTATATCACCGGCGGGGACATCCGTATCAG
>JAIDTS010000248.1:1425-5516 GCA_029060585.1 Muribaculaceae bacterium | reverse complement strand
TCGAGCTGAGAGCGATAGCGCGCGATGTTGTCGGTGGTAGTCTTTTCGGGATGCTGGCCTGTCTGGATTGCATATTGCTCAGCAGGTAGGCCGTAGGCGTCGTAGCCCATAGGGTGGAGCACGTTGAAGCCCTGCTGGCGTTTATAGCGGGAATATATGTCGCTTGCTATATATCCGAGGGGATGCCCTACGTGCAGACCTGCTCCTGAGGGATATGGGAACATGTCGAGCACGTAATATTTCGGTTTGTCGGGATTGATCTCGGTCTTGAAGACTCCGTTGTCGCGCCAAAATTGCTGCCAGCGCGATTCGATGTCGATGTGGTTGTAGTCTGCCATTATGTTGTTGGGTTGTTGGGTTGTGAGGTTGTTGGGTAGGGTTGTCAATAAGAGGAGCAGATGTTGAGGGTGGTGACCACCCTGTAGAGGCCGTTGATGCAGTCCTGTGGAATCTGCAGTGGCGGATATTTGGGATTGATGCTCTTTGCCTCGATGTATTTCCTTCCTTTTTCAGACGGAAATATATCTTTGAAGAACACTCCGTTTGACGAGTCCACGATCATTGGGTGACCCCAGGGGATGAATGCCTTGTCGTCGATCTTCTTGATGAAGACGATGGAGCCGTCGTGGAAATCAGGCTCCATGCTGTCGCCGGAAATGCGTATGGCGAAGTCTACGCCCTGAACCGGGCTTATGACTTTCTCGCAGTCGTTGAGTTTGACCGACTGCGACCAAGCGGTAATGTTTCCGGCAAACGCCGTGACGGGTAGAAGAGGCACAAGATAGCCGGCTTCCTCAAGCAGTCGGCGCGGATCGGCCGTGGACTCGCGCACAAGCATCTCTCCCTCTCCGTAAAGTAGCCAGTCGCGACTGAGGTCGGGATATAGAGAGACAATTTTATTGATCTTCTCAGGGGGAATCGACTTTCGGATCACTCCGATGTAGGTGGGAGCCACACCGAGTTTCCGGCAAAACTCGGTCTGAGGGATGCGCTTCTGTTTCAGGTAGGTCAACAGACGCCCTTTGACGGTGGTGAGGTCGTATCGGTCTGAAGTCATAATATGCTTTATAATTATTGTGCAAAGTTAATACTTTGTATGCTATTTACAAAATATTCCCTTAAAAATATTATGGTTTTTTTATCTTCGTCGCGCCAAAATTGACCTCAGTCTGGAAGAAAGCACAGGTATGTTTTCGTAGTAGATGACTATGAGCATGTAGACGCACAGGAGGAGAGTGCGGATTATGTAGGCGCACCATGCGGCATAAGGGAACGAGCATGCGGCTCCGATGCCCCATAGGATCGCGGCCAGGAGGGTGTAGAATCCGATACGTTTGACTTCGTAGGGAATAGGATAGTATTTTCGCCCCAGAAAATAGCTTACGGTCATAATTCCCGCGTAGGATATCAGAGCTGCCCATGCCGAGCCGACGTATCCGTCGGGCATACCGATCATCGGTACCAGAATAAGGTTGCCGGCGAGCATGAGTGCGAATCCCAGGAGCGAGAGATACATTCCCCACCGGGTCCGGTCGGTCAGCTTATACCACAGCGAGAGGTTGAAATATACACCGAAGCATAAGTCGGCGGCCATCATTATGGGGACAACGCGAAGACCTGCCCAATAGGAGGGTGAGATGAAATGCTTGATGACCGGAAGATAATACATCACTCCGAGGAAGATCGCGAGACCGAAAATCACGAAGTATTTCATCGCATCGCAGTATGCCTGGGTCTTGTCCTCGCCCTGACGCGCCGCCTGCGAGAAGATGAATGGCTCATAGGCGTAGCGGAATGCCTGGGTGAACATCATCATGACAACCGCTATCTTTATGTTGGCGCCGTATATTCCGACCATCGCCTGGGCTCCCTCGGGATTTCCAGGAAAGAGGTAAGGGATTATGATCTGCCCCATGCCCTGGCTGAGATTGCCGGCTACGCCAAGCACGAGCAGGGGCCATGAATATGCCAGCATCTTGCGGAGCAGAGCGGTGTCGCACACTAAGCTCTTGACACGCATCCAGGGAACGAGGCAGGCAAGCACCACGAGGGTGCTGATTACGTTGGCAAGGAATATCCAGCCGACACTGAATGATGCTCCTCCGAGCGGCTCGTAGAACCATGCGATCGCCTGCGGGGCATTCTCATGAATCCAGGGGCAAGCGAGGATGAAGAAGAGGTTGAGGCCGATGTTGACTCCGATGTTGACGAGCTTTATTGTCGCGAAAGTCCAGGCCTTCCTGCGGAATCGAAGATAGGCGAAAGGAATGTTGGTGAAAGCATCTACAGACACAGTAAATGCCATCATGAAGACATACCATGGATGCTCCGGGAGTCTCAGCGCATCGGAAACCGGCTGCAGAAAGCAGGCTATCAGCGCTATGAAGAGCAGGGATGTGGAGGCCAGTGCGACGAGGCAGGTGCTATAGACCTTCTCATAGTCTTCCCGCTTGCTGGCGTAACGGAAGAACCCTGTCTCCATTCCGTAGTTGAGCACGACGATTACCACCGCAACTATCGCGTAGAGGTAGCTGACGATGCCATAGTCCTGTTTTGAGAAATGGTATGTGTAGAGAGGGACAAGTCCCCAGTTGAGGAAACGTCCTATGATACTGCTCAGTCCGTAGACGGCGGTGTCCTTTACGAGCGATGAGATTCCGGCCATATTAAGTCTTCAGTCTTGAGTCTTCAGTCTTAAGAGATTAGTCGAAGAGGGAGGATTCCTTGGCCTTTGGGTAACGGCCGAGATGGCGGAATGCGAGTTCCGTCACCTCGCGACCGCGGGGGGTACGCTTCAGGAAACCTTCCTTGATCAAAAATGGCTCGTAGACCTCCTCGATAGTGCCGCTGTCCTCACCGAGGGCGGTGGCGATTGTAGTGAGACCTACGGGTCCACCTCCGAACTTGTCGATGATGGTAGTCAATATTCGGTTGTCGATCTCGTCGAGTCCGTGAGTGTCGATGTTGAGCGCCTCGAGAGCCATCTTGGCCGTAGGGAGGTCGATGGTGCCGTTGCCCATCACCATTGCAAAGTCACGCACCCGCCGGAGCAGGGCGTTGGCGATTCTCGGAGTGCCTCGGCTCCGGAGCGCGATCTCAAGGGCGGCATCGTCTATGATGTCGGTTTTAAGAAGTCGCGCCGAACGCTTCACGATGCCTCGCAGCACGTCATGGTCGTAGTATTCGAGATGGCAGTTTATGCCGAAACGTGCACGGAGCGGGGCCGTCAGGAGTCCGCTTCTGGTTGTGGCTCCGATAAGGGTGAAGGGAGATATGGTCAGCTGCACCGACTTAGCTCCCGGACCTTTGTCGAGAAGGATGTCGATACGATAGTCTTCCATCGCAGAATAGAGATATTCCTCCACGATAGGATGCAGACGGTGTATCTCGTCGATGAAGAGTACGTCGTGGGGCTCGAGGCTCATCAGAATCCCGGCAAGGTCGCCGGGTTTGTCAAGCACCGGGCCGCTCGTCACCTTGAAACCGACGTTCAGCTCGTTTGCCACGATATTGCTTAGGGTCGTCTTTCCGAGTCCGGGAGGGCCGTGGAGGAGGGTATGGTCAAGGGCCTCACCGCGCATGCGGGCAGCCTGCACGAAGACGCGCAGGTTGGCCACAATCTTGTCCTGTCCGCTGAAATCGTCGAAATTCAGCGGACGCAGGGCTTTCTCTATGTCGCGGTCGCTTCCTCTGGGAGTATCCTGAGAGCCGTGTATATCGAATTCAGGCATATCTATTTAAGTTTCGTGAACTCAACTTAAGGGTTAGGGGGTTAGAGGGTTAAGGCGGTTAAGGGGGACTTAGTCTTTGACGGAGATGAGGAAGTAGTTTTTCTTTCCTTTCTGGGCGAGGATATATTTACCGCCGAGCAGGCTGTCGGTTCCGATGACAGCTGTGGGATCGGTTAGCTTCTCCTTATTTATGCTTACGCCGTTGCCCTGGATCATCTTGCGTGCCTCTCCCTTGGATGGGAACACCTTGGTCTTCTCTGCGAGGAAATCAAGCGCTGGGATACCGGCCTCTATGTCGGCGCGGCTGATCTCGAAGCGGGGCACGCCCTCGAAGATGTCGAGGAGGGTCTGCTCGTCGAG
>JAIDTS010000248.1:0-1325 GCA_029060585.1 Muribaculaceae bacterium | reverse complement strand
CCGTCGGGCTTCGTGATAAGCGGGCAGGTGAGGGCGTAGACCTCGCCGCCGAGCTTGCGACGGATGAGCTCTCCGCCTGTAGTGATGTTTCCCCACTGGTCGGAGCCACCAAGCTGGAGCTTGCAGCCCTTTGTCTCATAGAGATGGAGGAAGTCGTAGCCCTGGAGAAGCTGATAGGTGAACTCAGTGAAGCTGAGGCCGTCGCGGGCCTCGCCGTTGAGGCGCTTCTGTACGGATTCCTTGGCCATCATGTAGTTGACGGTGATATGCTTCCCAATTTCGCGTGCGAAATCGAGGAAAGAGAAATCCTTCATCCAGTCGTAGTTGTTGACGAGTTCCGCCTTGTTGGGAGCGTCGTTCTCGAAGTCGAGGAAGCGGGAGAGCTGGGCCTTGATCGCCTCCTGGTTGTGGCGCAGAGTAGCCTCGTCGAGCAGGTTTCGTTCAGCGCTTTTTCCGGAGGGGTCGCCGATCATTCCGGTGGCACCTCCCACGAGAGCAACCGGTTTGTGGCCACAACGCTGGAAGTGACGTAGCATCATCACGCCGCAGAGGTGTCCGATATGGAGAGAATCCGCTGTCGGGTCAATTCCGAGATATGCGGTGGTCATCTCCTTATTGAGTTGTTCTTCTGTGCCGGGCATCATGGTGTGGATCATGCCGCGCCAGGTAAGTTCTTCTATGAAATTCATGACTGTGTATGTGTATTGTTAATTATTTCGGTTGATATAAGTCTCGAGAACACTTCCTACTGCTCCGAGAGTCTCTTTCGATATGCAGTCCATATTGTCGGAAGCGGTGTGCCATCCGCTGAAGAATCCGGAGCCATCCCGATAGTCGATAATGTCGATCGTGGGAATGCCGGCCTTTATCAGTTCCACATGGTCGTCGTTGACAGCTGATCCCATCTTGTTGACGAACATATCTCCGTAGCCGAGGCTCCTTGCTATTGTCCATATCTCGTCGGCGAGCGCGGGATCGGCGAGCTGTGAGAAATACTCCCTCATGAAAGTAGCGTCTGAGGCTCCTACCATGTCGAGGAGTATCGAGGCCGATGGCATGTAGCCCTGTACGGGAAGATTGCCGGCGAAGTGTCTTGCTCCGAGAGCCCAGCTTTCGTCGTTGCTTTCCTCTCCCCAGTCTTCTGCATCGCAGAGCAGGATGTCGATACCTGCGTTGCTTCCGGAGGCTGGGGTTATCCTGGCGAGTTCGAGAAGCACTCCCACTCCACTTGCTCCATCGTTGGCACCGTCAACTGGAACGGAGTGCTTTGCCGTATCGGGGTCATGGTCGGCCCATGGCCTGGAGTCCCAGTGGGCAAGAAGAAG
>JAIDTS010000247.1 GCA_029060585.1 Muribaculaceae bacterium | reverse complement strand
GATACTTGAAAACACACACGAAAAGAAAATCCTTAATCTGATTGATACTTGAAAAGACACTTGGAGACCTTAATCCTAATACAATATAATACTATGAAAAAAAATGCTCCCGCCTTCGATCCGAAAGCGGGAGCATTTTTTTGTAACAGGGCACACTCCGTGTGCGTCCCACCGCGTCTAAACCTCACTCAGCGGAGTCCGCACCCCTATCTCCCTGAACTGGGTAGGAGTCATGCCGGTAGCCTGCTTGAAACGGGTGCTCAGGTGCGGCACCGACGAGAACCCCGTCACGAAGGCTATCTCGCTCAGCGGCATCTCTCCGTCGAGAAGAAGCTCCTTTATACGCTCTATACGCAGGGCTGTGAAATAATTCTCTATGGTCCGCCCCTCCGTTGAGGCGAAAATCCGCGACAGATTACGGTAGGACATATGCAAAGTGTCCTGAAGGATGGAAGCTACATCTGCGTGAGTGCCGTCTCCATCGCGAGACAGCTGCTGAAGACTCGACTTTATCTCCGAGACGATAGCCTCCTCCCTCGACCGAATCACTTCGAAACCCTCCCTGCGCAATTCGGCATCAAGGTCGTCGATTACCGATTCGGAAGGATTACCCTCTACTGTCACTGAACCTAACTCGACTCCGAGCAGGTTCAGCGACGGTATCCGGGACGTGACTTCCGCCACTTTTGCCACACAATGGCGGCAGACCATATTCTTTATTCTTATCTTCACTTCTTTCTGCTCAATGTATTGAGCGGCGCGACAGGTGAAATCACCTTGTTGACCTTTCTCTCAGAACCGGGAGCCGTGACATTCAGCTTCTTGCGTATATCGCGCGAGGATGATCCTAAAAGCAGTGCATACTCGCCCGGAGCCACCACCCACTTCGATCCATCGGTGTCAAACGATGCGAGGTCGCCTTCACTGAATACGAGCATGACGGTCTCTGATGCGCCCGGCGCAAGCTCTGAGGTCTTGGCGAAAGCCTTCAGTTCCTTTTCAGGCTTGTTGGCTGTCTGCGCATCGGGAGCTGACACATACAGCTGCACCACTTCCTTGCCCGGCATCTGACCTACGTTCTTTACATCCATCTTCACCACATAACGGTCCCCTGACTTCTCGACTGTAGGCTCACCATATTCGAATTCGGTATAGGAAAGGCCGTAACCGAACGGATAGGATACATCCTTGCCGAATGTGTCGAAATAGCGGTAGCCTACATAGACGTCCTCCTCATAGTTGGTGAAGTCGATGTTCTTCTCTTTCTCCATATCCGCACGCGCCTGATTGTTGGTGATGTCCATATTGGCCTTGAGGTCTACGGGGAAGTTGGCTGTCGATGCATGGTCGCGGAAATCTTTCGGGAACGTCATGGTCAGCTTGCCGCTTGGGTAGGACTTTCCTGTTAGGATGTCGGCGACACTGTTGCCCCCCTCCTGGCCTCCCTGCCATGCGCAGAGGATTGCGTCCGGCTGGTCTTTCCACGAAGCAGTCTCTATCACGCCGCCTACATTCATTATCACCACAACTTTCTTACCCTTCGCATGGAAGGCCTTCGTGACGTCGCTTATCAGTTTCTTGTTTGCCGCAGACAGAGTGAAGTCTGACGATGTGCGGTCAAGAAATTCTCCGGACTGGCGGCCGATTGTGATAAGGGCCATGTCGAGCTCCTCTGCCTGACGGGCGATATCCTTCGGATCTACAGGCATCTCATCCGGCAATTCCGTGGGAAGGAAGGCGCTCATCGGATCGTCGCTCTTCTTGAGGTTGTCGTAATAGTTCTTGAGATACTCGCGGTAATCCTTCTCAAGCTGCTTGTCCGTCTTGTATCCGGCGTTGCTGAGGCCATCGAGGAGCGACACCGTGTAGGCTCTGTTGACGTTGCCCGAGCCTGTTCCGCCGGCTATGAAATCATATGAGCCGTTGCCGTATACCGCCACGTTCTTTATCTCCTTGGCCAGAGGAAGCGTACCCTTGTCGTTCTTAAGAAGCACCATTCCCTCGGTCGCGCTCTGGCGGGTGATGTCCGCATGAGCCTTGAGGTCCGGCTTATTGGAATACTTGTAACCCTTGAACGACGGTGTCCTGACGATCAGTTCAAGAATACGCCTCACATTGCGGTCAAGTATCTCCTCATCGAGAGAGCCGTCCTCGAGTCCCTTCATGATCTGCTCATACTGTCTGTCGGTACCGGGCTGAAGCATATCATTGCCGGCTTTCATCTGCATGACGCCGTCGTTGCCGCCAAACCAGTCGGTCATAACTGTGCCTCCGTAGCCCCATTCATCGCGAAGTATCGTGGTTAGCAGGTCATACGACTCGGAAGTATATTTGCCGTTGATATAGTTGTATGAAGACATCACGGTCCATGGATCTGCATCCTTCACGGCGATCTCGAATCCCTTGAGGTAGAGCTCGCGGAGAGCGCGCTCCGACATACGGGCGTCGTTGCCCATGCGGTTGGTCTCCTGGTTGTTGCCGGCGAAATGCTTGATGCTTGTGCCGACACCGTTCGACTGAACTCCCTTCACGTACGCCGACGCTATGTTGCCGCTCACTACGGGATCTTCCGAATAGTACTCAAAGTTTCTTCCGCAGAGCGGATTGCGGTGGGTGTTCAATGCCGGTGCGAGCAGCACATCGGCTCCGTATTCAAGAACCTCCTCGCCGATGGCACGTCCTACCTTGGCAACGAGCGTGGTGTCCCACGTGCAGGCGAGCAACGTTCCTATCGGGAAATGTGTACAGTAATATGTCTCCTGGTCGTCAGGACGCGTCGGATCTATTCGTAGTCCGGCGGGACCGTCTGCAAGCACAATAGAGGGAATGCCGAGACGCGGTATAGGATAAGTCGTTCCAGCCGCCCCGGGCACCTTTCCCTTGACTGCCCCGACTACAGCGCTGTCGCCGGAGCATCCGGCCATGCCGGTTCCGATCACGAGTTTCACTTTCTCCTCCGGAGTCATAGCCGCAATCACCTCGTCTATGTTGTCGGCCGATAGTTG
>JAIDTS010000246.1 GCA_029060585.1 Muribaculaceae bacterium | reverse complement strand
CATCTGACCGAGGAACTCGACTCCATCAAGGAAGCCGGCCTCTACAAAAACGAACGAATCATCGTCACTCCCCAGAGTGCCGACATCAAGGTTGAAGGAACAGAGGGCGACGTGCTCAATTTCTGCGCCAACAACTATCTTGGCCTTGCCGACAACTCCCGCCTCGTGGAGGCTGCCAAAAAGGCTATGGACAAACGCGGCTACGGTATGAGCTCCGTGCGCTTCATCTGCGGAACCCAGGACCTTCACAAGGAACTCGAGAAGGCGATATCCGATTATTTCAAGACAGAGGACACAATCCTCTACGCAGCATGCTTCGATGCCAACGGTGGTCTTTTCGAACCCCTCTTCACGGAGGAAGACGCCATCATCTCAGACTCACTTAACCATGCATCCATCATCGACGGCGTGCGCCTCTGTAAGGCAAAGCGTTTCCGCTATGCCAACGCTGATATGGATGACCTGGAGCGCTGCATGAAGGAAGCCGATGAGCAAGGTTGCCGCTACAAGATAATTGCTACAGACGGCGTCTTCTCTATGGACGGCAACGTAGCTCCGATGGACAAGATATGCGAGCTCGCGGAGAAATACGGCGCGCTCGTGATGGTGGATGAATCGCACTCTGCAGGTGTTGTAGGTCCTACAGGACACGGCGTTGCCGAGCAATTTGATTGCTACGGCAAAATCGACATCTTCACCGGCACTCTTGGCAAGGCTTTCGGTGGCGCTATGGGTGGTTTCACTACAGGCCCGAAGGAAGTGATCGACATGCTGCGCCAGCGGAGCCGTCCCTATCTTTTCTCTAACTCCGTAGCCCCATCAATCGTAGGCGCGAGTCTCGAGATGTTCAAAATGCTTAAAGAGTCAAACGAACTCAACGCCAAACTGAAAGAGAACGTAAACTATTTCCGCGATAAGATGCTCGAAGCTGGTTTCGATATCAAACCTACCCAGTCTGCTATCTGTGCGGTGATGCTATATGACGCTAAACTCTCTCAGGAATTCGCTGCCGAAATGCAGAAGGAAGGCATATTCGTGACTGGTTTCTACTATCCTGTGGTGCCGAAAGGACAGGCACGAATCCGTGTGCAGCTTTCTGCAGCCCACGAGAAGGAGCATCTCGATCGCGCTATCGCTGCCTTCATCAAGGTTGGCAAGAAGCTCGGAGTCCTCAACAAATAATCCTTTCCGTTTGTTTTAATGCTGAAGGCTCGACGGCTCGGAGAGCTGTTGTAGTGTCAAAACCTCAGGCTTTAGCCTGAGGTAAAAAGATATATCTGCAGTAGCCTCGGAGAGGCGATTTGTGGAAGTTTGATTATTTGTAGTTTAAATTGAAATGAAATGAAAAAATACATTCTCCCCATCATGCTCCTCGCCATTACGGCTTGCGGGGCAAAGGCGCAGGACTCATCTGATGCCGCTGCGCAGGAGCAGGTAATTGCGGTAGCAGACCGTGTAGCGGCTCCCGACTTCACTCTCAACGACATCAACGGAAAACCTCTGTCTCTTTCAGACCTGAAAGGCAAATGGGTGGTTCTCGACTTCTGGGGTTCATGGTGCCCATGGTGCATCAAGGGGTTCCCTGCGCTGAAGGAAGCATATAAGGAATACGACGGAAAAATAGAGGTGCTCGGCATCGACTGTGGCGATACGGAAGAAGCCTGGAAGGCCGCTGTAGCCAAGCATGAGCTTCCCTGGCTTCAGGTCTATAATCCTAAAGGTTCGGGTCTGACCTCTCAATACGGCATACAGGGCTACCCGACCAAGCTCATCATCGATCCTGAAGGCCGCATCGCCAACGTAACAATCGGTGAGGATCCAGCCTTCTTCGATGTCCTAAAATCCCTCGTGAAGTGATGGATGTCGGTCTTAAGCATCGGAGTAAGTTCATCGTAGTCCAGCATCTAACTGCTAAGGCAATTGGGAGCGGCGATCTTCCCGTACTTGCCACGCCGGCTATGATAGCCCTCATGGAAAACGCCGCCATGCTCGCCGTAGCTCCGCACCTTGCCGATACCGACACAACGGTCGGTGGCTTCATGGAGTGCTCCCACCTCAAGCCGACTGCCATGGGCGACGAGGT
>JAIDTS010000245.1 GCA_029060585.1 Muribaculaceae bacterium | reverse complement strand
CAGAACAACAACCTCTCGTTCGGCATGGATATTTCAAAGTATAAATTAGATAAAGAATAAACACAACGATGAGACACAATAAGAAATTCAACCACCTGAGCCGTAAGAAGGGACATCGCGAAGCGCTGCTCTCTAATCTTGCTATCTCTCTCATCATGCACAAGAGAATCTTTACGACTCTGGCTAAGGCGAAGGCACTCCGTGTCTATGCCGAGCCCCTTATCACTCGCTCGAAGAAGGACGATATGAACAACCGTCGCCTTGTCTTCAGCTATCTCCAGAATAAGGAGGCTATCAAGGAACTTTTCGGCGTGGTTGCTGAAAAGGTAGCGGATCGTCCCGGCGGATACACACGTATCCTCAAGACAGGTCACCGTCTCGGCGACAACGCGGAGATGGCTATGATCGAGCTCGTAGACTTCAACGAGAATATGCTCGCTGAAAAGGCTCCGAAGGCTAAGACACGTCGCAGCCGTCGTGGAGGCAAGAAAGCTGAGGCAGCTCCCGCCGCCGAGGCTCCCAAGGCTGAAGCTCCGGCCGAGGCTCCCGCAGCTGAAGCGCCTGCAGCTGAAGCTCCCGCAGCAGAGTAACGTATATCTGGTATGGCATGAGCCATATAAGATGACATCTTCGACCCGCAGAGGCGGCATCCTATGGATGCGCCTCCGCGGGTCGACCTATACGTACAACGTAAAACGTACAACGCAAAACGCAAATGTACTTCTGGATAAATATATCACTGTTCGTTATCTACTTCGTGGTGGTCATATCATGCGTGGTAGTGGTAGTGTCGGAAAATAAGAATCCGATACGCGCCATCTCATGGACTCTCGCGCTCTTATTCCTTCCTGTCGTAGGCGTCGTTTTCTATCTCTTTTTCGGCCGTAGCCTGAAAGGCAAGGCGATGGTCAGCCGGAAAGTCAGGAGAAAGCTTCTCGAGAGGTCCAGACCAAAGCAGCATTCATTCAGCAATGCCGACCTAAGTCCGGAGCAGATTAGGATGATTAAGCTCGCCCATAATCTTTGCCACGCTCATCTTGACTGTAACAATAGCGTCGAGATTTTCACCGACGGTCGTGCCAAGTTCGAGCGTCTGAAAGAAGACATACGCTCAGCTACCGATTTTATATTCATTCAGTATTACATCTACAGCGATGACCGTCTGGGCAATGAGATTACCGACCTTCTTGCCGATAAGGCGCGACAGGGAGTGCGAGTGAAGGTGCTCTACGACCATGTCGGATCCTTTTCCACCCGAAATAGATTTTTTGCCAGGATGCGCGAGCTCGGCATTGATTCCCACCCATTCTTCCGTGTGACGTTCAGAAAGCTTGCCAACCGTATCAACTGGCGCAACCACCGCAAGATCGCCGTCATCGACGGCCGGGTCGGCTACATTGGGGGTATGAATATCGCCGATCGTTACGTGGAGCGTTCACGTGAGGGTCGTATATGGCGTGATACGCACCTTAGGGTCGAAGGTCCGGTCATAGAATCGATGATGTATAGCTTTGCAATCGACTGGAACTTCCTGCGCCCGGATGCCGATGTGCAGCCCGTCTCTGCGATAAGGCATGAGGAACCCGGAGATGTCGACATGCAGCTTGTCACGTCCGGGCCCGTCGACAAGTGGAACAATCTGGTGCTATGCTTCCAGCAGGCGATCGCCTCCGCACGTCGACGCATCTATATCCAGACACCCTATTTCCTTCCTACCGATGCTCTTCTGAAGGCACTTCAGGGTGCCGCGCTTTCAGGCATTGACGTCAGGATAATGATTCCGGAGAAGACCGATTCCATCCTTCTCGGCTATGGAAGTCGCTCCTATATCGACGACTGCCTCAAGGCAGGAGTGAAGGTCTATCTGTTTACTCCCGGTATGCTCCATGCCAAGACGATGGTCATTGACGACGATTTCGTCACTACCGGATCTGTCAATTTCGACTTCCGCAGCTTCGAGAATAACTTCGAGGCCAATCTCCTGATATATTCAGAATCGGTCAACCGACGAATGCGCGACATCTTCTTTCAGGATCTTTCGGCATGCCGCAAGCTGACTCTCTCAAGCTGGCGCTCCCGTCCACGTTCCTCAAGAGTCTTAGAATCCCTTGTCCGCCTCTTCGCCCCCATCCTGTAGGCTCACGCACGGTCAGGATTTATCGCTACATCATATAAAAGGCCTCCGAGTCCGAAACTCGGAGGCCTTGATTTTTATGGAAGGGTGATTTATTCCCCGGTTTTTATGAGATGGTGCCTTATTCCATCACCTTCTCAGCCTTAGTCTGGCCGTTGGCGAAAGTAGTCACCTTCACGAGTGCAGCAGGCTTGTCGCCCGGACGCGCCTCGATGCCCTGCATGTTGAAGTATCTTACGCTTACAGCTTCTCCTTCAGCTCCGATGACTGTTACTGCTGAGCCCTCAGTCGTGGTCATCTCGCCGAGGCCGCCCATCTCGTTGACTGCTCGTATGCCATAGAAATCAGCGTTTACAGAAGGCACATAGCTGCACTCTCGGGTGAAACCGAGCAGTTTGCCGTCGGCGTAGACGGCCCAGCAGAGAGCGTATTTGCTGTCGTCCCAGCTAAGGGCGTTGCCGTCGAATTTGAGCGAAGCAGCTGAGGGTGCCTGCTCGCAGTCCATTGCGGGATCCCAGTCGTCGTCACCTCCCATTACTGTGGCGTAGTCGTGAGCGTCCGCCTCCTCCTTTGTCAGAATGGGATTGTTCGGATGGTTGCCGGGGCCGAATGTCTTCTTGCGTTCAGAAAGGTCGATTACCGTGCCGGAAGCCGTCATCGAGTTATATTCCGCGAAACGAGCCGGGAATCCGTCGGTGCCCATGTCGTTCCATCCTATTGCGGAGGGCTTGGCAGTCATCTTGGTGTCGATATAGAGTGCGATAGGTGTGCCGCTGCCCCAGGGACGTCCAAGAGTATAGTTGCCGTCGATTGTAGCGTTCTCTCCGATAATCTCGCAATCCTTGAATATGTAGCCGTATTTCTTCGGTACTGAAGGCACTGCCAGATAACCGCCGCTCGCGCACATCTGGAGCGTCACTCCGTTGTAGTAGGCATCACCCTTGCCGCAGAGGAAATCGGTGCGTCCGCGAAGCACGCCGCCCTCGAAATAGTAGCGCGCGTTCTGGTTGTTGCTCGTGTATGTATCCTGATATCCCCAGAGGCAGGCATCCTTCATGATGGTCTTGTCTCCCTTGTCCTGAAGCACGATGTTGCGTCCGCGGTTGTCCGAGATACCGTGCTTGAGAGTGATGTTCTGGAAATAGGTGCCGCTTACTCCCGACTGTATCTGGAGAAGATCGGCGTTGCCGATTCCTTCCATAGGGTGTGAGCCGATGCCGTCCATGTCGGGCACCTCGTTGACAATAACCGTTCCCTCCATGCTCTCGCCAATGATAGAGGTATTGGAGGCCGTAAGGCGCAGAGTGACGTCGGGGAAAGTGCCGCCGTTGACGTTGACCGTGTTGTTCTCGTCCATAGGTATCATGTATTCGCCGTCGCGCACGAAGATACGGAATCTCTTCGCCTTGTCCTCGCGGCTGTTGGCGGCAGTGATGGCGGCGCGGAAGTCGCCGTCGTCAGGCACGATGAAGTCGGGGAGTGCCTTTGCCACTTCCGGACGGTTGCGCGTCGTAAACGCTATCTTCACCGGAGTCTCCAGGTAGTTGTCCGTAAGGTCAGCCACACTGTTGGCCGGTAGGTTGAACTCGTAGTCCGTGCCGAATGTGAGGTTCTTGTAGGTGAAGATCACGCTCTTGCCGCTGGCCTCTCCCTTAAGAGTCTTGTCGCCGAGTGTAGCGGTAGCGTCTTCAGCCAGTTTCACCTTCTCATCGAAGTTGAGCACTATCTTGCCGTTGATCGATGCCGTTGTCGCTCCCTCGGAGGGAACGGTAGCTGTAAGCACAGGAGCCTTCCCGTCGTTGATTAGCTCCATCTCGCCATAGACGAATGTTGCGCCGAGAGCGATACCGTCGTTGTCAGATGCGGTGCCGTCGATCTTTGAAGTCTTGTCGGCGATCCAGCGCAGATAGAGCTGAGCCTGGTTGTTGGCTGCCTCGGGGAGTGCGAATTCCGCGTCAGCCCAGTTCTTGGCCCCTTCGAGGCTCACTGTCCCGACTGTCTCCCAATTCTCACCGTCAAGCGAATACTCTACGTTCTGCTTGGTATAGGCGTTGTAGTTATAGACCATCGAGGTCACTACCTTGATGTTCTTGAAAGCCTCGGCATTGATCTTTGTCTGCCAGTAGAAGTCGCCGAGTCCCGTCGTGCGCCAGTTTACTGCAGCCGGCCGTCCCTCGTAGCCGTTGGCACCGAGCTGGCTCTTGTCAAGCCATGCCTGCGTCTCGCCGTCGGCGTTGCGCAGGTTGAGCGTTGCCGCGTCGTTCTCCTCGAAAGCGAAGTCGGCGGGGCGTCCGTTGGCTCCCTGGCGGTAGAAGTCCCAGCCCACGATGAAGTCGAGAGCCGAATACTCGGCTGTCAGCTCCTTGTCGCCGTCCATTGTAACGGTGATTTCCGACGATGTCTGTCCGTCGCTCCAGTTGGTGAAGGTCAGGATGGGGTTTGACGCAGCCTTCAGTGTCACGTCCGTTCCTTCCTCATACATATTCTTGCCGTCGATCACTGTAGGTGCAGGATTGAAGCTTACCATGTAGTCATTGGCTCCGGAGGTCACACTTGTGGAGAGCGAGTAGGTATTCACGGCCTTGAAGTTTGCCGTAAGCGATTCCTCCCGGTTGATGGTGTATTTGAACTCCGGTGTCTCGGAAATCACCTTCCCGTCGGCATCGGTCCAGTTTACGAAGTCGTAGCCGAATTTCTCTGTGGCTACCAGCATTACTTCCGTGCCTTCGTCATATTCGTCGGCCAGAGGCTTGATGGCCACTGTTCCGGCCTCTTCTGGATTCGCGGAGATTGTCACCGGGCACTTCGACACGTCTACTGCCTGTCCGTCGATGATGCCCTCTATCGTCACCTGGCTGAAGCCTCCCTGCTTCTGGTTGTTGGTGCCTACAGTCATCTCGAGTGTGAAGCCCTGCGTGGTGGCAAGCTCTTTCTGCTGCTCTTCGGTGAGGGTTATGGTGAAGTGTTGTGCGTAGTCTTCCTCACTGCCGTATTTGTCGTCTTCCTTTTCGCGGTTGTTGCGGGCCGATGTGTAGGTGCCGAGTACGACCGATTTTCCTTCGGCCGTCTTTCCGGTCACTACTACGTTGTGGGGAGCCGCGTCCGTGCCGAACTTGGCGATGTAGGCCGAGATCTTGGTCGGAGTGTAGGTGAGGCCCTTGGCAGGCTTGAGGTTCCACTTCACTGCATCGTTGGCGTCTACTGCCGGCTGGAGTTTGATGAAATCATAGCCGCACCAGTTTACTCCGCTTGTGCCTACAGCGGCTACGCCGTTCAGGTCGAGCGATGCCACCGAGAAGGCACCTTCCGGGCTGAGCACCGAAGGAGTCTCGTATCCCTCCATGCTGTCCATGCCCCAGAATGCCTTGGTAGGCTCGTTGCTGAAGGAAGGTGCCGTATAGACGGAGCCGTTGAATACTCCCTCTATTGCCACCTGGCTGAAGCCGCCCTGTTTCTGGTTGTTGGTGCCGACGGTCATCTCAAGTGTGAACCCCTCTGCAGTCGACAGTTCCTTTTGCTGCTCCTCGCTGAGGGTGATGGTGAAATGCTGCGCGTAGTCTTCCTCGCTGCCGTATTTATCCTCTTCCTTCTCGCGGTTGTTGCGGGCCGAGGTGTAGGTGCCGAGCGTAATCTCCTTCCCCTCTTTTGTCTTGCCTGTCACCACCACGTTGTGGGGAATAGCGTCGGTGCCGAACTTGGCGATATACGCCGAAATCTTGGTCGGAGTGAATGTCAGCCCTTTAGTTGGCTTCAAAAACCAGTTTACTGCGTCTGTCTCCCCGTTGGGAGTCTGCAGTTTGATAAACTGATGGTCTGTCCAGTTGACGCCGCTGGTGCCTACGGGCGTCACGCCGTTAAGGTCGAGCGAGGCGATAGAGAATGCGCCCTCCGGACTCAATACGGTAGGCAGCTCGTAGCCGTCCATAGAGTCCATGGGCCAGAATGCCTTCGCCGGCTCATTGGTGTAGGTCTGGGCCTTCATGCTTAGACCGCACACCAGCGCGATGATCGCTATCAGCGCGATGATCGCTTTCGGAATGAATCGTTTGTTCATCTGATAGGTTAATTATTTAGTTTGTTAGGTTATTATTGATTATTCGGTTAAGTGATGCAAAATTAATAAAAAATCCCCATTCATCCCTCTTCTCTCAATATGTTATTCAGCATATTGTCTTTCCCGCCTTGGTCCTACACGTCCGAAAGCTGATATCTGCCAGCTGCCAGCTGATCGCTGATACCTGACAGCTGACAGCTGATCGCTGATCGCTGATAGCTTATCTCTGATATCTGAAAGCTGACAGCTGATAGCTGAAAGCTTATATCTCATATCTGCCAACTCAAAAACTTTTATTATCTTTGCACCATGATTTCACCCATTCAGGCCCTTCAGGAGCAGCGGCGCCTCCTTCAGATGGAATATGACGAGGAGAAAATGGCATTCTCCGAACTGACAGCCCGCATAGGTTTCAGCCGCCTTGCCGAGCGTGGCAACGCTTGGCTTCCCATTGCGGTCAGCCGCGTATTCTATAACTCCCTAAATCAGCGCGTCGTCGAGATCACTCGGTCCGAGGCACCCTCCGACGATGACAATAATTTCGAATACGGCCGACCCGTAGCATTCTTTATCCTCCCCGAAGCGGAAGGATCTAAGCCCATGTTTCCCTTCAACGGCACCGTAAGCTACGTCGATGGCGACCGCATGGTCGTAGCCATCCCTGAGAGCGCCGATGTCGGCCGCCTGTCCGCTGCTCATGTAGCCGGAGTAATGCTGTCGTTCGATGAAACTTCCTACCGCACTATGTTTGAGGCCATCGACCGCACCATCAAAGCAAAAGGTCGACTCGCAGAGCTTCGTGACCTTATCTACTCCCGACGCCCTGTTGGGCAGCTCTCCTTCGCTCCTCTCGGCTTCCCCTATCTCAACCCCGCGCAGCAGCAGGCCGTCAACAAGGTGCTCTGCGCCAAAGACGTTGCTGTAGTACACGGCCCTCCCGGCACCGGCAAGACCACCACACTCGTCGAGGCCGTCGCCGAGACCCTTCGTCGCGAGCCCCAGGTGCTCGTCTGCGCACAGAGCAACATGGCCGTCGACTGGATCTGCGAGCGGCTCGTCGATAGGGGAGTGCACGTCCTCCGCCTCGGCAATCCCTCGCGCGTCGACGACAAGATGCTCTCCTTCACCTACGAACGCCGCTTCGAAGCCCATCCCGACTATCCCGACCTCTGGAGCATACGTAAGGCCCTCCGCGAGCTCCGCTCTGCCAAACGCCGCGGCTCAGACCAGTGGCATCAGAAACTCGACCGCCTCCGTAGTCGCGCCACAGAGCTTGAGATCCGCATCAACCAGGACCTCTTCAACTCCGCCCATGTCATAGCCTCCACACTCGTTGGGAGTGCCTCGCGTCTGCTCGACGGCATGAAATTCTCCACCCTCTTCATCGACGAAGCCGCCCAGGCACTCGAAGCTGCCAGCTGGATACCCATGCGGCGCGCCGGAAGGGTAGTGCTTGCAGGCGATCATTGCCAGCTTCCTCCCACGGTCAAATCCTACGAAGCCATGAAGGCCGGACTTGGCCGCTCTCTCATGGAGCGTATCGTTGAGAACCATCCCGAGGCCGTCACTCTCCTCACCATGCAGTATCGCATGAACCAAGAGATAATGCGCTTCTCCAACGAATGGTTCTACGGCGGAGCAATGACCGCCGCTCCCGAAGTGAGCCACCGTGGTATCCTCGACCTCGACACCCCCATCGAGTGGATCGACCCTGTGGAGAGGTGGCTTTCCAGCCTCCCGGATCCGTCGGAGCCCATGGAAGGTATGTGTCACGCCTCCCCCGAGCCCTCCGATTCCGATCCTGACTTCAAGGAAGCCATCGCTGGCGAGAGCCATGGCCGCATCAACCGCGACGAAGCCGAATTCTCCGTGCGCACCCTATGGGCATACATCGAGAAGATCGGCAGGCAGCGTTTCCTTGACGAACGCATCGACGTAGGCCTAATTTCCCCATACAGGGCGCAGGTCCGTTATCTGCGAGGTCTCATAAAGCGCACACCCTTCTTCCGTCCCTTCCGCCACCTCATCTCCGTCAACACCGTAGATGGCTTTCAGGGTCAGGAGCGCGACGTAATCATAATCTCCCTTGTCCGCAGCAACGACGAAGGCAACATCGGCTTCCTGCGCGACTTGCGCCGCATGAATGTAGCCATGACGCGAGCCCGCATGAAGCTCATCATCATAGGCTCCGTCGCCACCCTAACCCGCCATCCCTTCTACCGCCGCCTCCACGACTCCATACATCGCGACTGATAGTTTCTGAGGGTTGGTTTTCCAAGCGTCTTGTGGAGTCCAGATGCTATATAGGTAATATAAAAGAAAAAAGGCCGGAGATCGCGAGTGCCAACTCGAGATCTCCGGCCTTTAATATATAGGGATGTGGAAATGTACAAAGTCTTCAGTCTTCAGTCTACAGTCTTCAGAGAGCGAACAAGTCGCAAACGTTGACGGTAGAAGATACTTATGTGGCAGGCTGGGAAGTCTCCAGCTCCATAACCCCGTCACCTATGGCGGGGAGAGCATAGGGCGCCGGATGCGGTCATGCCGGGGCCGTCAGGGTCGAT
>JAIDTS010000244.1 GCA_029060585.1 Muribaculaceae bacterium | reverse complement strand
TTTTATAAGTTTGTTTGGAGATCCGATACGGTCGATTCGTCCGAAACGCTGGATGAGACGAACAGGATTCCAATGAATGTCATAGTTGATCTGCATATCGGCATCCTGAAGGTTCTGACCTTCGGACAGACAGTCTGTCGCTATGAGGATATCTATTGGATCATTGAGCAGTCTGGCGTAGGAAGGTTCGTATTTCAATATCAACGAGTGCCAGATGTCATACGGAACATCCCACTGCTGCTTATCGTCTTTGTAATACAAATTCCGGTCAAGCGCGGCTTTCTCATATAGGTCGCGCCAATCAAGTTCCTTATATAGTTTGCTATAGGGCGCAAATCTCTGGAGTAGCGAAAAATATCCATCGGTTGACTGTGCACCAGTTGAATATGACTCCGAACCGCTTGCTGAGGCAATCTTAGTGAATCCTCGTCGTACCAGCTCATCAAAGATGAACTTTGCGGTATCAGCGTAGACCGTAAATATGACAACCTTCTTATTAGGCATGTCTTGTTTCTCACGAAGGATTCGCTCGAGTTCATCAAGTTTAACATCTCGTTCGATCCCCGAGTCATATTTTTTACTGAAATCCCCGAGACTCAAGTAAATTTCATTCAGTTTCTTAATATCGGATTCAAGAGCGCGCTGGAAGCCTCCGATATTCTTCATATCAGACAATCTAATGGTGCCTTTTCGCAGCGCAAAATACTCATCATCGTCTATCTCTCCATCTTCTTCTTCTCCGTCGAAAAGCGAGGGTTGCAAAGCGTCGGAGGACAAACCAGCTCGATATTTTTTGACCTTATCAAGAGTCTCGACATGCACATCAAGTACCTTCTTCACAGTACTTATCAGCGAGAACCATGAAGACTCCAGGCGTTTCATGAATAATATCCCCATCATTTTGACGAGGAATCGCTCTCGATTTACCTCATCATTCCATGCTTCGGCCGCAGCTGCCTTTTCCGATTTCTTCCGAGTAGCCTCCATGAACAAGCTCGGCTGGTAGGCAGCGAGAAACAGAGAATCGAAAGCTGAGTAGATTTCTTTTGTAGACTTAAAGTTTCCAAAATGGTCGACACCCTGATAGACATTCATTGGCCGACCCTTTTCAGGAAACCCGAGATTCTCGCCCAGTGTCTTTTCAATTAGACTTCGAGTTCTGGCGACAATCAGTTTGTCGGTAAGGTTAAAGAACTTCGGTGGAAGAGTCTTTATGAAACCTCCAATCGTGCGATTTGGAT
Source organism: Muribaculaceae bacterium (assembly GCA_029060585.1). The sequence goes on along the minus strand of JAIDTS010000244.1, from coordinate 1,763 downwards.
CCTTACACCAATTAGTGTATTTTGCCTGAGCATCCTTGAAGAGAAACATCAGCGACTCCACATTGAAGTCTTCCGTATTGAACGCGCTATCTACTCCTCTTCCAATAAGATTGAACTGTCCCTTCACGTCATTAAGACCTGTATTTATAGGGGTTGCTGACAGCATAAGCACTTTGACGTCGCGGTATTCATGCCCCGGTTGGTTCTGAATAAGAGAAGTCATTAGATCCTGATAGCGAGATGATTTTTCATTTCTTAGATTATGGCTTTCATCTATGACTATCAGTATCTTTTTCTGTTTCTGCAACCATGAAAGACGCGCGTCATCATAACGGAATTCAAGACGTTCGTTTTGGAAATCCGTGTGAAAACGCACAATATAGTCGAACTCATCGGTTTCAAAACGAGATCCGTTTCGTCGCCTGTATTGTTTCCAGTTATGCTCAAGTTTCTTCGGACATAGAAGAACGGTGACATATCCCTGAGTCTGGAAATACTTCATGACAGCGAGAGCCGAAAATGTCTTACCAAGACCAACAGCATCTGCAAGGATTGCACCGTTATACTTGCGTAGCATTTTAATAAGAGAGATTACCCCCTTCTGCTGATAGTTGAAAAGAGTCTTCCAGATTGTGCTTGTCTGCAAAAGCGACATATCCTTACGGTGCTCGATAGAAGCATCCAGATCAATGTCAGTATTGAAGAGTTCAAAGAGAATCTTGTAATATATTTCCTCCGGAGTGTATTTGCGGAAGAAATCATCTATCTGACGGATGAAATAATCTTTTACTGATATCCGTTCTCCCTTCGGTTTCTCTCGATTTACGGGAAGAGTATCGGATGCCTGTTTCCATATCCCGTCGAACCAATGGGTCAGTTCGCGATAATCGGCATCTGATTTATCTGCCGTCTTCCCCATAGTAAGCTCGACATTAGAAGAAGGACGCAGTCCGAGACCAGAATCAGTGAGATTGCTACTACCAGATAGGAAGAAACCTTTCAATCGTTTGTCCTTGGGTTCGTAGAGATATACCTTAGCATGACAGAAGGCATTAGTTATTGCCTTGCACTTCACAGTGTCTCTCATCAGGAAAGCTTTTGCGTCCTTGACGTATTCCTCGAGATTGAAAGTAGTGTCGAAACCCTCGTCACCGCGCAGAAGATCGATTATCTGTTTTTGGTCGTTATCATCCTTGAGCATTTCGGAGGAAAGCAGTCGGTATTCCACATCCTCAGGGATTTCGTGATAGAGTTTGCTTAGAGCACGGAGAGTGAAATAACCTGTTACGATATCAAATTTGCCAATCTGCTGAGGTATGGCCGCATAGGTCTTAATGAAGTCCCACACAGTCACTATGTTGAGACCATCGCCATATCTGTCTTTTTTGTTATCAATGAGCATCGGGCAGTCCTGATTGGGTTGCCATTGACTCCTGATGGCTGATGATGTATAGGTATGAAAAAAAGCGGGGAGCCTTATTGCTGCCCGCTCCACTGTTCAAGGCCTTAGGACTGCCCAATCTCTGGAACGAGCAGCAGACTCCACGCTGTATATATGCATATATCCCACACCCACTCCATGCCGGTTAAGGCACAGAATGAGCCGGATAGGTATATACATACCCGTGGCGTCTATTGCTGCATTGTTCTCATGAGATTGTCAGAGTGTCCTAAGTTCTGAACAGATAAGAACAAGCGTTACAATACACGCTTTTCAATTGAATTCAAGATGTTTCCCGCTGCCTGGCTGCTGATGTCTACTC